>NZ_JMQR01000024.1:0-34929 GCF_000698025.1 Brevundimonas sp. EAKA
GCCCCGACCCCCAGGGCGGCGACGAAGGTCAGGCCCAGCCAAGGCCGGGCGTCCTGGCCCTTTCGATTGGCCCGCGCGGCGCGTCGGATAGCCACCACGCCAAGCCCGGCCCCGATGAGGCCCAGCGCCAGCTCCGGCGCCGACGACGTCAACCAGGCGGGCGGCGGCCAGGACGGGGCGACCGTCCACAGGAAGGCGAAGCCGAACAGCAGCGAGCCGAAGAAGGTCGCATTGGCGGTCAGCAGGAGGGCCGACCCCCACCAGCTGGGCGAACGTCTGACCTGGGTGGCGTTGGGCAGCATCAGGCCGCGACCGATCGACCGAGGGGGCAGATCGGTCGTGCGTCCCAGCGACCAGGCCCAGCGCCACGTCAGGATCGTCACCCCGACCACCGCCAGCGGAACCGTCCAGTAGAACTTCAGCAACAGGGAGACGAAGAACACCCCGGTGACCGCCGCCATCAGGATCGGCAGGCGGGTGTTGGTCGGGTAGATGATGTGAAAGTCCGGCTTGCCGGTCGCGACCTCGACCGTCAGGCTTTCGCGCCACCCCCGTTCGGGTTCCGAGAGATAGCCTTCACCGCGCGCAAGGCGGAGCGTCAGCCCGGGATCGTCGGCGAGCGGCTGACGGCTGTCGACATGGGGCAGGCTGGCGAAATTATACGCCGGCGGCGGCGTCATCATCGCCCACTCCAGGGTTCCGGCCTGCCACGGATCGCGGCGGCTGCGGCGCGCGGTGAAGGCGTGCAGGACCAGGTCGACGATCACCATGGCGATGCCGATGGCCAGCACGAAACTGCCGATCGACGAGATCAGGTTGACGGTCGTCCAGCCGTCCTCCGGCAGATAGGTCGAGATCCGCCGCCGCTGGCCCAGCAGACCGACCCAGTGCATGGCCAGGAAGGTGACATGGAAGCCGATGAAGACGAGGGCGAAGGCCAGCTCGCCCAGCCGGAAGAACCGCGCACGGCCGCTGACGTGGGGCATCCAGTAGTAGAGCCCGGCCAGGATCGGAAAGACGAAGCCGCCGAACAGGACGTAGTGAAGGTGGGCTGTGATGAAGGCGGTGTCGTGCGCCTGCCAGTCGAACGGCACCACCGCCACCATGACCCCGGTCAGCCCCCCGATCACGAAGGTGAAGAAGAAGCCGAGCAGGTGAAGCATCGGCATGCGCAGGCTGGGCCTGCCCTTCCACATGGTCCCGATCCAGGCGAACAGCTGAACGCCGGTCGGCACCGCGACCAGGGTCGAGGCCGCCGAGAAGAAGGCCAGCCCCATATGCGGGATGCCGGTCGTAAACATGTGGTGGACCCATATCCCGAACGACAGGAAGGCCAGCCCCGTGGCCGAGGCCACGATCCAGCCGTAGCCCAGCAGGGTCGTGCGGCACATGACCGGCAGGATGGTCGAGATCACCCCCGCCGCCGGCAGGAAGATGATGTAGACCTCCGGGTGACCGAACAGCCAGAACAGGTGCTGCCACAACAGGCTGTCGCCGCCGAACTCGGCCTGGAAGAAGGGGAGGCCGAAGGCCCGTTCCAGCTCCAGCAGGATCGAGCCCAGGATCAGCGGCGGAAAGCCGGTCAGAATCATCAGGGCGGTGACCAGGGCGTACCAGGCGAAGATCGGCATCTTGTCCAGCGACATGCCGGGGGCGCGGTATTTGAGGATCGAGACGGTGATCTCGACCGCCGCCGCAATGGCCGAAATCTCGACGAAGGTGATGCCGATCAGCCAGAAATCCGTGTTGATGCCCGGCGAGTAGATCGGTCCGGTCAGCGGGGGATACATGAACCACCCGCCGTCCGGCGCGATGCCCAGCACCATCGACACCAGCAGCATCGTCCCGCCGAAGACATAGCACCAGAAGCCGTAGGCGGAGAGGCGGGGGAAGGCGAGATCGCGCGTGCCCAGCATCTTGGGCAGCAGATACATCGCCAGTCCCTCGAACGTCGGGATGGCGAACAGGAACATCATGATGGTCCCGTGCATGGTGAAGATCTGGTTGTAGATCTCCGGCCCGGCGAAGGCCGAGTGGGGCGTCGCCAGCTGGGCTCGGATCAGCATGGCGAGCACGCCGCCGACCAGGAAGAAGAAGAAGGACACGGCCAGGAACATCCGGCCGAGGTCGGTGTGGTTGACGGTCGAGAACAGGCCGCGAGCGCCGGGTTCGGACGACCAGATTTCGGTCAGGCGGCGGTGGCGCTGGAGCGTGTTCATGGCGTGCCGCTTCGGACGAAGCGCTCCCAGGAGGCGGGGTCGTGGGCGACCACGGTGAAGGCGAAATCGTCGTAGCCGACGCCGCTGAACTCGGCGCTTCGGCCGGCATAGACGCCGGGGGCGTCGGCCTCGATGCGCAGGATGTTAACATGGCCGGGAATGGCGTCGATCTTGCCGGCCAGGCGCGGCGCCCAGAAGCTGTGGATCACGTCCGTCGACGTGATCGCGACATCGACGGGCCGCCCGGCGGGAATGTGCAGCACATGGTCGGTCCTCAGCCCCGCAACATCGGCGTAGCTGAAGGCCCAGGCGGACCGGCGGGCCTCGGCGCCGACGCGGACGACATCAGCGCCCTGCCTGGGCAGCAATCGCTCCCCCGCCGCCAGCCCATAGGCGAGAAGGGCCAGCAGCACGACGACCGGAAAGGCTATGCCCAGCTTGATCACCCACAGGCGCTCGTGCCGCGTCTCGTCAACGGGGCCGCGCGCCCGGAACGCCAGCGCGACCAGGGCCATCACCAGGGCGAAGATGGCGACGGCCCCCACCAGCATCACCCACCAGATCTGGGCGATGGTGCGGGCGGCGGGGCCGGCCGGATCGACGGTCGACAGCGCCCCCTCGCAACCCGCCAGCGCCAGCGCCGTTGTCAGAACCACCATGGAACGCGGCAGGGACGGGATATGACGGACAAGATCGAAGAGGAAGCCGAGGCCCTGATCGACCCGATTGCGGCCGCGCCCGGATTTTCCGCGACCGAGTCGCGCGTCGCGGTTTTCGGTCACCCGATCCATGCGATGAGCGTCGCCTTCCCCGTGGCCCTGACCTTCTGCACCCTGGGTGCGGACGCCCTGTACTGGTGGACGGGCGACGGCTTCTGGGCCCGGGCCGCCCTGTGGTCCGCCGGCACGGGTTTTCTGTTCGGCATGTTGGCGGGCGTTTCCGGCACGGCTGAACTTCTGATGGTGTCGGGCATCCGGGCGCGGGCTCCGGCCTGGACCCATTTCATCATCGCGGTGACCCTGCTGGCGCTGCTCGGGGCGAACTGGGGGCATCGTCTCTATGGATATGAGACGGCCGTTTTGCCTTACGGCATCCTGCTCTCGGCCCTGTGTGTCGGGGTGGTGGCGGTAACGGGCTGGCATGGCGGCAAACTCGTCTTCGACTATCGACTGGGCGTGTCGAACAAGAGCTGACCGCTCCGGGGTTCCGTCAGCCAGTCCGGCAGGACGACCCAGGCCAGCGTCGGCTTGGCCAACACCAGGGTGAGGATCATCAACATCGGCAAGAGAACCAGGGCGATCGGGATATAGGGCCGGGGCGGGGTGTGTTCGTCAGGGTCTTCGCCGATCCGCGCGAGGGTGTGGCCGATCCAGCCATGGGCCATCACCAGCATCGCGACGAACGCCAGTTTGGCGAACAGCCACGGCACATAGACCTCGCGCAGGAAGATCAGCCAGGTGCCGGCGATCACGGCGATGACGGCCGCCGGCGTGACGCACATCGTATAGGTCAGGTGCGAGGCGTTCCGGACGACGCGATAGTCTTCAATCGAGATGTTCGGGTCATGGCGCGTCAACATCAACGGCAGGGCCAGCAGCCCTCCGCACCAGATCACCAGGGCGACGATATGGGCCGCCTTGAACAGCGGAACGGCGGGTGCGAGCCAGTCGATCATGCGCGCGTCGCCTTCAGTCGCGACCAGCCCTGGCGCGCGATCCAGATGGTTGCGATCGCGTAGGGTATCCCCGCCGGCGCCCACATGATCAGCCCTCCCAGGGCCTGATCCTCCAGCGGGGTCATGCCCCAGGCCAGGGGCGCGAATCTGTGCGCCGCATAGAGGGACGTCGGGGCGAAGGTCAGCAGGGCGCCGAGCAGCCCCATCTGGGCGAAGGCGGCGATCACAAACCCGAGGCGATCCACAGGCGCGCCGTCCCCGGCCAGGACCGCCCGCCAGAACAGCATCGCGCTGCCGAGCAGCGAGATTTGCATCACCCAATAGACTGGGATGTTGGTCAGGGCGGCGTCATAGGCTGCGGGAATGTGCCAGATCCAGAGGACGGCGGTCGAGACCACGAAGGGAATCACGATCCCCCCCGGCCGTGGCGCCGGGACCGCCAAGGCCAGAAGCGGTGCGGCGACGGCGATGAGCAGGACGTGGTGCACGACCCGCGCTGAAAACAGGGCCGCCGACAGGGCGCAGAGCGGAGAGACGAAGGCGATCGCCAACACCGCCACGCCGGCCAGTCCGGCCCGGTCGCGCCGCAGGCCCACGCCCAGCGCGAACAGCGCGGCGAGAAGAATCGGGTCCAGATTCCAGCTCGTGGCGAGTTCGCCGGGAAGCGGCGCAGGACCGCAGTAAGTGGCGTGCATTCAGGGCGTTTCCCTGCCGATTGATGAGTGTCGTGCGTCCGTGGCCCCGGCTTGTCTTCGCGGCCGTCAGATACCTAAGCCGTATTGGACAAGGATGTTCCGACCTGAGTGTTTCGGCGCGATCGGTGTCTCGCCACCCTTCAGGGCTCGGCTATGGTCAAAGCCATACCGCGTGGTCGCCCGTGCCTTCCCGACTGAAACGCCGTGAAAGCGCACCCGTTCGATATCGGTCTGTGATCCGCTGCGCCCTCAAGGCGCCACCTGCAAAACTGCAGGGCCAAGTCGTGAAGAGATGGTGCCGGTTGCAGGAATCGAACCCGCGACATCCAGTTTACAAAACTGGCGCTCTACCAACTGAGCTAAACCGGCCCCGGTCTTGAGGACTGGCTGGCCTTATGCGGACGGATTGACGCCTGTGCAAGACGGATCCGCCACGCTCAGGCCAGTTCTGCGGCGATCCGGTCGGCCAGGGGCCTCAAGGCGGCGGCTTCGGCCATGGGCGCGTGGCCGTGTCCCTTCATCGGCCGGTCGGCCCAGCGGGGGATGATGTGGAAATGCAGGTGGAAGACGGTCTGGCCGCCGGCGTCGCCGTTGAACTGCATCACGGCGATCCCGTCGGGCTTCAGCGCCCTTTCGACCGCCACGGCCGTGCGTTGCAGGGCGGCCGTCAGCCGGGCCAGGATGTCCGGCTCGACCTCCAGCAGGTTCCGCGCCTGCGACTGTTTGGCGATGATCAGGACATGGCCTTCCGACTGGGGAAACACGTCCATGAAGGCCAGGACGTGGTCGTCCTCCCACACCTTCACCGAGGGGATCTCGCCGCGCAGGATCTTGGCGAAGATGTTGTCGGGGTCGTATTCGCCGTGAAGGCTCATGGCCGGTCTCCGTATCGTGTCGCGGTCTGGATCAGCGCCCTGATTAGCAGCCGGGGCGGGCGAGGGGGAGCCTTTGCCGGCATGCCGCGTTATGGTGACGCTTCCACATCATTGAGGACAACATGATCCGTTTCATCATCCAGGCCGTCGTCACCATGGCCGGCCTGTGGCTGTCGGCCCAGATCGTGCCGGGCGTCGACTTCACCAATAACGGCTCGCTGATCGCGGCGGCGATCATTCTGGGCCTGGTCAACGCGATCGTGCGGCCGATCATGGTGGTGCTGACCTTCCCGATCACGGTCGTCACCCTGGGTCTGTTCCTGCTGATCGTGAACGCGGCGATGATCGGCTTGACCGCCCTGTTCCTGAACGGCTTCGCCGTGGACGGCCTGTGGGCGGGAATCGGGGCGGCCATCGTCACCGGCGTGGTCAGCTGGATCGCCGGCGCCTTCATCGGCGGTGACGAAAAGCGCGGCTAAAGTCGGGAAAAGGCGCGACCTTCCGCGTCGAACAGATGGGCCTGGTCGGCGGGGACGTGCAGGGTCAGCGATTCGCCGACCCTAGCCGGAGCCCCGCCCGCCAGCTGGACCGTCAGGGTGTCCTGCGACGCCGGGTGTTTCAGATGGGCCATGGTCGTCGCCCCCAGGGGCTCGACGAACAGGACTTCGGCGGTCAGCACGTCGCCCTCGGCCGATAGGCTCAGATGTTCGGGCCGGACGCCCAGGGTGATGCGGTCGCCAGCCTTGGCCGAGGCGGCGTCCACCGCCACGCGGATCGTCTCGCCTGCCGTCGTCCGCACCGTGGCCCCGGCGGCCGAGGCGGCGACCACCTCGCCCGTCAGCAGGTTCATGCGCGGACTGCCGATGAAGCCGGCGACGAACAGATTGGCCGGGCGCTGGTACAGGTCCATCGGCGCCCCGACCTGTTCGATCCGGCCGCCGTTCAGCACCACGATCCGGTCGGCCAGGGTCATGGCCTCGACCTGGTCGTGGGTCACATAGATCATCGTCGTCTTCAGCTCGGCGTGCAGGCGTGCGAACTCGTAGCGCATCCGAACCCGCAGGGCGGCGTCCAGGTTCGACAGCGGCTCGTCGAATAGGAAGACGTCGGGTTCGCGCACGATGGCGCGGCCGATGGCGACGCGCTGGCGCTGTCCGCCGGACATGGCCTTGGGCTTGCGGTCCAGATAGTCGGTGATGCTCAGGGCTTCGGCGGCGGCGCGTACGCGGCGATCGATCTCGGCTCTGTCCGTCTTGGCCAGTTTCAGCCCGAAGGCCATGTTTTCATAGGCCGTCATGTGCGGATACAGGGCGTAGGACTGGAACACCATGGCGATGCCCCGGTCGGACGGCGACAGGTCGTTGACCACCCGGTCGCCGATGGAGACCTGGCCCGTCGTCGCCTCTTCCAGCCCGGCGATGGTGCGCAACAGGGTGGATTTGCCGCAGCCGGACGGGCCGACGAAGACCACGAACTCGCCGTCGGCGATCTCCAGATCGACGCCCTTCAGCACCTCGACGGCGCCGAACGCCTTCTTCACGTCGACCAGACGGACGTTCGCCATGCTTCTTTCCTGAACTGCTTCCATTTTTCTCTACCGTAACCGGTTACATCGCCGGATCAAAGGCTCGCGATATTCCAGAGCGTATGCAGAACCGATAATTTGCAAATCTGCAAAATTGCTCTTTCGCAAAATACACGCCCTCGCTAGAAGCCGCCGTCACGGTTTTGGGGAGCACAGACATGGCGCGGCGTAAAATCCTGATGGCGACGGCTTCGGTCGCCTGGCTGGCGGGCGTGTGTGCGGTTCAGGCGCAGGAGGGGCCGTCGCGCGTGGACGATATCGTCGTCACCGGATCGCGCATCGCCGGCGGCGACCGGATCGCGCCGGTCGAGACTTTGGAGGGGAACGTCATCGCGGCCGCCGGCGCCGCCGACGCTTCGCAACTGGTCCGCCTGATCACCGCCAACTCGGGCTCCGAGGCCCAGGTGGATCAGCTGAACCAGCCGCAGAGCTCGGGCACGGCCCAGTTCAATCTGCGCAATCTCGGCCTGGGTTCGACCCTGGTCCTGGTCGACGGCCAGCGCTGGACGACCAGCGCCGTGGTGGCGACCGACGGCTCGGCCTTCGTCGACATCAATTCGCTCGTTCCCATGATCGCCCTGCAGCGGGTCGAGGTGGCCAGGGACGGCGCCTCGGCCGTCTATGGCTCGGACGCCGTGGCCGGGGTGGTCAATTTCATCACCCGTCACAATGTGGCGGAGCCCGAGATCAGCGCCAAATACGCCGTGGCCGACGGATCGGAAGAGAGCGTGATCCAGGCCGTCGGCGGTCTTGCGCTGCTGGGCGGCGACCTGACCCTGGCGGCCTCGCATTTCCACCGGTCGGCGCTCAGCACCGACGAGCGCGACTTCACCCAGGCGGACCGTTACGGCCGCGCGTCCTGGACCGCCGTGACCAGCTACGGTCAGCCGGGCTCCTATTACCGGCCCGGCACGGGGGGCTATGCGCCGGACCCGGCCTGCGACAATCCCGCCTTCGACGCCGCCTATCGCAACAGCGCCGGCGACGCCTTCTGCCGCCTCGACTATTCCGACTTCTTCGACCTGACGCCGGAGGAGACGCGCACCCAGGTCTTCGCCGACTATCGCCGTCCGGTCGGGGACATGAGCCTGTCGCTTCAGGCGGCCTGGTCAACCTCCGAAACCCGCGCCCGCCAGACGCCGTCGCTGCCCATCCTGGCCCAGTCCCTGACCGTGCCGGCCTCGCACCCCGACAATCCGTTCAGCGAGGACGTCCTGTTCCGGGGCCGGCTTCTGGGCGCAGAGGCCGGGGCTTCGACCGCCGTGTTCGAGTATGAGACATGGCGACTGGCGGCCGGTCTGGACGGTGACTTCGCCGGCGGCTGGACCTGGAGCCTGGCCGCGACCGCCAGCCGCCAGCATGTCGCCTATGACAAGCCGGACGTGATCGGCAGCGCGCTGCGGAACGCCCTGAATGGTCTGGGCGGCGCCGGCTGCGATGCGGCGACGGGGTCGCCGGGCGTCGGCGCCTGTCAGTATTTCAATCCCTTCGGCAGCGCCTATCTCGGGACCGGCACGGCCAACAGCGCCGAACTGATCGACAGCCTGACCGGCTCAACCGGTCTGCGCGGCGCGTCCAGCCTGACCACGGCCGACGCCTCGACCGGCGGTCAGGCCCTGGCCTGGGCCGGGGGGCGGGTCGATGTGGCCCTGGGCGCCCAGTATCGCCGCAGCGCCTTCCGTCACGACTGGAGCGATCTGGTCAACGCCGGCGAACTGCTGACCGCCGGGTTCTCGCCCGACTTCGAGGGCGACCAGCAAACCCTGGCCGGCTTCGCCGAGGCTCGCATCCACCTGGGCGACCGGATCGAGGCGCAACTGGCCGGGCGTTATGAGTCCTATGACGGCGATCAGGGGCGGTTCAGCCCCAAGGCGGCGGTCCGCTGGGACGTGACCGACGCCCTGGCGCTGCGCGCCTCGTGGGGGCAGGGGTTCCGCGCCCCGTCCGTCTACGCCCAGTCCGGCGCCCAGGCCTCTCAGCCGTCGGTGTTCGATCGGGGGGCGTTCGTCTTCGTCAACACCCTGACCTCGGGCGACGCCGACCTGAAACCCGAAAAGTCCGAGAGCCTGACCTTCGGCGCCCTGTGGCGTCCGATCAAGGGGCTGGAACTGGGCCTGGACGCCTGGCGCTTCGACTATGCCGACCAGGTGGTCAAGGAGTCGGCCCAGGCGATCATCGATCAGGCGGCGGCCGATACGGCGGCGGGCCGCACCGGCACGGACGCCCAGTCGCGCATCACCCGTTCGGCCGGCGGCGCCTTGACCTTCGTCCAGCTCTATTTCGTCAACGCCTCTTCCATCGAGACGCAGGGGATCGACCTGGCGGCGCGTTACGGTCGCGATCTGTGGGGCGGTCGGGCCTCGGCCTCGGCGACCTGGACCTATGTGGACCGTTACGACATCCGGCTCAGCGACGGCGCGGCCCAGGTGTCGGGCGTGGGCTCGACCAATCTGAACAATATCGGCCGGTCCCTGCCGCGCAATCGCGGCGAGTTCGCCCTGTCCTGGAGCGGCGGCGGTCATGCCCTGACCGGCCTGGTCCACTACACAGCCGGTTATCGTAATGACCGCAGCGGGATCAACGACACCACCATCGCCAGCCAGACCACCGTCGATCTGCTCTACACCCGCACGCTCGGCCTCGATCTCGACCTGGCCCTGGGCTTGGTCAATCTGGCGGACAAGGCGCCGCCTCTGGCCCAGTACGCCTTCGGCTACGACCCGGTCGTCGCCGATCCGCGTGGACGGGTGTTCAGCCTGGGCCTGACGAAACGGTTCTGATCAGGGCGCTGGAGTCAGGCGGCCAGAGGATGCGCGGGGGGAAGGGCGGCGCTCATCGCCTCGATCAGCATATGGATGTCCAGCGGCTTGGCGACGAAGCCGTCCAGACCGGCCTCGCGGCCCTGTTGGCGCACCGACGCGGAGACGTCGCCGGACAACAGGATCAGGGGCGTGCGCTGGCCGGGCGTCTCTTCGGCGCGAATCCGGCGGGCGGCCTCGAAGCCGTCGCAGAGCGGCATGCGCAGGTCCAGCAGCACCAGATCATAGGCGCCCTCACGCCAGGCGGCCACAGCCTGGTCGCCGTTTTCGACCACCGTCAGCTCGACGCCCAGACTGGGCAGGATGGCGGACAGAACCTGGCGATTCACGGCGTTGTCGTCGGCCGCCAGGACGTGCAGGTCGGCCAGGCTTCTTGCGCTCTCGGGCTCGGTCGTGGCCGAACGCCCGCGTTGCAGCGGAAGCTCCAGGGTGAAGCAGGAGCCCTGACCGACCGCGCTGGTCACGGTGATGTCGCCCCCCATCATCCGCGCCAGCGAGCGCGAGATCGCCAGGCCCAGGCCGGTGCCGCCGTGCGTATGCGCGGTTTCGGCGCTGGCCTGCGCATAGGGTGAGAACAGGCGGCCCAGGGTGGCTTCATTCATGCCCATGCCGCTGTCACGCACGGCGATCCGAAGCAGGCCTGCGCTCGGGACGTCGACGGACAAGGCCACTTCGCCCTGATCGGTGAACTTCACGGCGTTCGAGATCAGATTGGCCAGGATCTGGCCGATCCGCACCTTGTCCCCGATCCAGTCGCCCGCCGCTTCGGGCGCGATGTCGATCCGCAGCGGCACGCCCTTCTTGCGCGCCGTCTCGCCGAAGGCGGTCTCCATGCGCGCGAGCAGACGCGTCAGGTCGAAATCGGCCTCCAGCAACTCCAGGCGTCCTGCCTCGATCTTCGACGCGTCCAGCAGATCGTTGAGCAGGGCCGTCAGGGTTTCTCCCGATTCAAGCGCGACCTCGAGCCGTTCCTTCTGGGTCGCCGCCATCGGCTCGGCCGCCATGGCCTGCAACATGCCCAGCATGCCGTTCAGCGGCGTGCGGATCTCGTGGCTGACGACGGCCAGGGTTCGCGTCTTGGCCTTGGCGAAGGCCACGGCTTCGCGTTCACGTCGCGCCGAGGCGCGGACGGCCCAAAGACCCAGGCTCGTCCCGAACCCCAGCGCCGCCAGGCCGACACCGCCGACGACGATCCGTGCGGTCGTATAGGCGCGATCACGCGCCTCCTCGCTTTCCTGGGCCGCCAAGGCCTCCTCCGCACGAAGATCGTCCAGCAATTGGCGCACCTCGCCCATCGCGACTCGACCACGCTCCGCCAGGGCGGGATCGGCGATCTGGCTTTGGGGGCGGGCCAGCTGAGGGCTTGCATAGACGGAACGCCAGCGGTTGAGCCCCTCACGCAGGGCGTCCAGTCGGGCTGTCTGCTGCGGACTGTCGCTCGACAGACGGTAGAGGGTCTGCAGTTCTTCGCTGAACTTCGCCTGGCCTGCAAAATAGGGTTCGAGCGCAGCCGGTTCGCCCCTGCTTTCTCCGTATCCCCTGATGCCGGTTTCCTGATCCAGGCTGGACGCCAGAAGATCGGCCGCCGCGGTTTCGACGACCCGGGTGTGGTGAACCGCGCGGTCTGCGGCCTCTATGGTGGACAGGTTCCCGAACACCACGACGATCATGGCGGCCATCATCGCCGTCATCGTCGCCATCATGGAGACTGCGGACAGCGCCGCCCTGGTCCTCATCAAGGCCAGGACACGTTTTGAAGCGGCGCGGATCGACATGGGAAACCGTGTTCTGGCGGGGCGATGAGTATTGGGTTCCCGCTCATGAACAGCGGGTTTCCAAGCTTGTCAGGAGGACTATCTACAGGCACAGCGGCCGCCCCAAGGAAAAGGACCGCCCATGACCGTCGTCCTCTACGGCATTCCCAACTGCGACACCGTCAAGAAGGCCCGCGTCTGGCTGGACCAGCACGGCGTCGAATATGTCTTTCATGACTACAAGAAGGCTGGCGTCGACCCGGTCCAACTGGGCCAGTGGATCGACGACCACGGCTGGGAGACGGTGTTGAATCGCGCCGGCACGACCTTCAGGAAACTGCCCGAGGCCGACCGGGCGGACATTGATCGGGACAAGGCCGTCGCCCTGATGACGGCCCAGCCCTCGATGATCAAGCGGCCGGTTCTGGATCTGGGGGACCGGCGCCTGGTCGGCTTCAAGCCCGAAGCCTACGCCGCCGTCTTTGAATAGGGGCGGGGGCCGTCAGTCTTCGACGTCGGTCGCCGGGCGGTCGTGTCCGTCGGCGCTTTCCGTGACCCAGCGGCCGTCGGAGGTTTCGTATTCGATGGCGGCGTTCTCGTCCGGCACCTTCTGTTCGCGCGCGGCCCGGACCGCAGCGGCCTTGGCGGCCTCGTGGGTGGCGAAGGTCTCGGAATAGGTGCCTCCGGACTGGTAGGCCCACCCGCCGTCGTGCTCGACGATGCGATAGGTGACGTGGGCCATGGGAATCTCCTTCAGGGGGTCAGGCCATGACGTTAGCCCGAACCCGTTGTCGCGTCATGGGCTTCGCTTCGCGACCTTACAAAGATTTCACGTCGGGCCGCGCATCCGTACGCGCATCCCACAGCCTCTTGTGATCAGAAGGCCGCCACATCAGGCTGTCGCATCGGATCAAGAGAGAGTTCATCATGGGCGCTACACCCGTCTTCATCGTCTTCATCGTCTTCACCGCGATCGTCGCCGTGATTGTCGGGCCATCGTTCCTGAAAAATCGGGAGCGCCGCGAGATGCAACTGACGGTAAGGCACGCGGTCGACAAGGGCCAGACCCTTCCGCCCGAGTTGATCGACGCCATGACCAAGGACGTGCAGAAAGGGCTGCCGTCGCGCAGCAAGGACATCCGCAAGGGCGTGCTCAGCCTGGCGAGCGGCGTGGGTATCGCCGGATTTGCGTTCACGGTCGGCGGGTTCACCAGTCAATGGGGCGGAAATGGCGAGGGGCCTCTGCTGGGTCTGGCCTGCATCCCCGTCGCTATCGGCATCGCCTTCATCATCCTGGGCTTGTTCAACCCGAACAAAGACTGACGTCCGCCGGAAGGGGGGAACGTCATGATCAAACCACTCAGAGATCTCCACGACGTCGAGCTGGCCGCCCAGGCGGCGGCCGGCGGACGGCGGGAGTATGGCGAACTGGTCCGTCGGCACGGGTCGGCGGTCCGGGGCCTGCTCCGCCGCATGGGCGCGGCGCCGTCCCTGGCCGACGACGTGGCCCAGGACGCCTTCCTGCAAGGCTTCCAGCGCTGCTCGGAGTTCCGGGGGCAGGGGACTTTCGCCGGTTGGATCAAGAAGATCGCCGCGCGCCTTTATCTGAAGCGCGTCGCGCGCGAGGCCCGCTATGTCGCGGAAGTCGAGGCGGACGAGGCCGACGTCGTGGTCGATCACGCCGGCTTCATGGACCTGGACGAAGCGATGAAGACGCTCAACGAAACCGAACGGGTCTGCGTCTCCCTGTGCCACGGCGCAGGAATGTCCCACCCCGAAATCGCGGCGGCCATGAATTTGCCGCTCGGCACGGTGAAGTCTCATGTCAAACGTGGTCTGGATAAACTCCGCGCCCGGCTTCAGCCGGCGCAGGCATCAGGCGGGAGGTCGACCCATGTCGGCTGATGAATTCGATCCGATGATCGAGCGGCTGTTCGCGCAGAGCCCGCGACTGGCCGACGAGGGCCTGTTTCTGGCGACCGTCCAGGCCAGTATGGAGAAACGGTCGCGCTGGCGCACCCTGGCCCTGACGGGGGCCGGCCTGGTCGGCGGCGTCCTGGCGGTGCGCGAGGGGGTGAATTTCAACTTCTCTGCAGACGGAGAGACGACTCTGACGCAGGGCGTGCGGACGGCGGCGGCGACGGCTCAGGGCGCGGCCCAATCTGGGCTGGAGGGCTTGGGTGTCGGATCGTTCGATCTGATGGACGGGTCGGGCATGATGGCCTTCTGGATCGTGGCTGGAGCCCTCGTCGCCGTGCTGGCGGCGGGCCTGGTGAAACTGTCTCAGGACGTGTGAGGGTGACTTGCGGGATCGCGGGGCTTATCTGACCCGACTTGAAGTCAGGAGCCTCTCGATGTCCGTTCACACCCAGGAGACGATCAAGCGCGTCTCCGTGCCTGATATCGCTGGCCGCAAGGGCGGCGAGCCCATCGTCTGCCTGACCGCCTATGACGCGCCGATGGCGGGCCTGCTGGATCCGCACTGCGATGTTCTGCTGGTCGGCGACAGCCTGGGCATGGCGGTGCATGGCCTGCCGAACACCGTGGGCGTGACGCTGGAGATGATGATCCTGCACGGCCAGGCGGTGGTGCGGGGATCGCGTCGGGCCCTGGTCGTCGTCGACATGCCCTTCGGCTCGTATGAGGGCGGCAAGGAAGCCGCCTATGACAACTGCGTGCGCGTCATGAAGGAAACCGGCGCCCAGGCGGTCAAGCTGGAGACCAGCGTCGAACTGGCCGAGATCGTCGCCTTCCTTGTCAAGCGCGGCATCCCGGTCATGGGTCATGTCGGGCTGCGTCCCCAGGCGATTCTGGCCGAGGGCGGTTTCAAGGCCAAGGGCCGCACCGATTTCGAGCGGGACCGTGTCATGGCGGAAGCCCGGGCCACGGCCGAGGCCGGCGCCTTCTGCATCGTCATCGAGGGCGTGGCCGAATCGCTGGCGCGCGAGATCACCGAGAGCATCGACGTCCCCACCATCGGCATCGGCGCCTCGGCCGCCTGCGACGGCCAGGTTCTGGTGGTCAACGACATGCTGGGACTGTTCGACTGGACCCCGAAATTCGTGCGCAAATACGCGGATCTGCGCACCGAGATCGACCGCGCGGCGGCCGCTTTCGCCAATGATGTGAAAACCCGCCGTTTTCCTGCCGAAGTCGAGACCTACTTCTCGAAAAAGCCGGCTTCGCAGTAACGGGCTACGTTGCGGCGGCAAGGGCGAACCTCTAGGGTCCGCGCCGGTTTGCTTTTAGCGATTTTGGGGCGACGTTTCAGTGGTTGATGTCTTCGAGCAGGTCGAGGAGGAGCTTCGCTCCGACCGGTACAAGCGCCTGGCCCGCACCTGGCTGCCCGTCGTGGGCGTCATTCTGGTGGTCGCCCTGGTCGCCGCCCTGGGCTGGTGGGGCTGGGACAGCCTGAATTCGAGCAAGGCCGCCAAGGGCGCCGAGGCCTATGATCGCGGCATGGAGGCCCTGCGCGCCGAAAAGCCCGCCGAGGCCCGTCTCGCCTTCGAGGAGACGGTCAAGGAAGGCAACGACGCCTACAAGGTCCTGGCCCTGCAGCAGCAGGCCGGCCTGGCCGTGACCGCCGACAAGATCCCTGACGCCGTCCGCCTGTTCGACCAGGCCGCCAAGACCTCCAGCGATCCGATCCTGTCGGACCCGGCGGCGTTCAAGGCGGCCCTGCTGATCATGGACACGGCGCCCTTGGCCGATATCGAGGCTCGCCTGACGCCCCTGGCCGAAGACAAGCGCCCGCTGCACGCCTTCGCCCAGGAAGCCCTGGCCCTGGCCCGCCTGCAACACGGCAAGACCAAGGAGGCCCGCGAGGCCTTCGTCCTGCTGCAACTGGGACAGGACGTGCCTGATGATGTTCGTCAGCGCGCCAACATTGCTGTCGCCACGATCGACGCCGGCACGGCGGGGGCGCTCAAGAGCATCGCCGATGCGGCCAAGAACGCGGCTCTGCCGGCCGCCGGCGCCGCCAATGCGCCCACTCCCATCGCCCCGGCCCAACAGTGACGACCCCCTACAGGACGCCCAAGATGAACCGAGTTCTGAAAGTCGCGCTGATCTGCGGCGTCGCCGCCACCATGGCCTCATGCGGCACGGTCAGCCGTAACCTGCCGTTCGGCCTGGGCAAGAAGGACGACGCCAAGGCGACCGCCTCGGCCGGCGAACGCATCTCGGTGCTCGAGTTCGAACAGCAGCTGGCGCCGTCGGCCGCCCTGTCCGGCCGCGACTACTTCCTGCCGGGACCCCAGGCCGCCACGGCCTGGACCCAGCCGGGCGGGACGTCGGAAAACCTGGTCGAACACGTCATCGCGGCCCCCAATTTCCAGATCGCCTGGAAGCGCAGCGTGGGCGAGGGCTCGGCCCGCGTCGGCAATGTCATGGCGCCCATCGTCGCCGCCGACGGCAAGATCTTCGTGCTGGACGGCGAATCGACCGTCTCGGCCGTCTCGGCCGACAGCGGCGACATCCTGTGGAAGGTCAACGTCAAGGACGCCGAGCGTGACCGCAGCGGCGGCTTCGGCGGCGGCGTCGCCTTCGCCGGCGGCAAGGTCTTCGTCTCGTCCGGCTATCGCTCGGTGACGGCCCTGGACGCCGCCACCGGCGCCGTGGTCTGGACCCAGCAGGTCGATTCCCCGATCCACGGCGCCCCGACGGTCGTCGGCGCCCACGTCTTCGTCGTCGATGTGGACAGCCAGCTGTTCGCCTTCGACGTCAACAGCGGCGCCCAGGACTGGACCTATCGCGGCATCGCCGAGCCGGCGCGCGTCATGCGCGCCTCCAGCCCGGCCGTGACCGGAAACACCGTCATCGCGCCGTTCTCGTCGGGCCAGCTGGTCGCGCTCAGCGCCCTGAACGGTCAGCCGCTGTGGGAACAGACCCTGTCGCGCACCAGCCGCACCAGCGCCCTGTCGGAAGTCCGCGACGTCGCCGGCCGCCCCGTCATCAGCCGGGGCATGGTCTATGGCGTCAGCCATTCGGGCGTTCTTTCGGCCCTGGACCTGCGCTCGGGTCAGCCCAAGTGGCAGCTGCCGGTCACCGGCGTGAACGCCCCCCTGCCGGTGGGCGACGTGGTCTTCATCGTCTCCACCTCGGGCGAACTGATCACCGCCAATCGCGACACGGGCCAGATCTACTGGACCCGCGAACTGAACGAGGGGCGCAAGCGCAAGGTCGGCGGGTTCCTCAACTTCGGCCGTCGGACCATCTATCCCCAATGGTCGGGTCCGTTGCTGGCTTCCAACCGCCTGGTGATGGTCAACTCCTACGGCGAGGCCGTGGCCTTTGATCCCAAGACGGGCGTCGCCCAGACGACGCTGAAACTGGGCGCCCCCGCCTATATCGCCCCCGCCGCCTACAACGGCGCCCTGTACGTGCTGACCGACAACGGCCAGCTGATCTGCATTCGCTGACTCTTCAGCCCGAATTAAGCTAGAAAGCCGAAATGGCTCTGAAGGTCGCGATTGTCGGCCGCCCCAATGTGGGCAAATCGACACTGTTCAACCGCCTCGTCGGCAAGCGCCTCGCGCTTGTCGATGATCGCCCCGGCGTGACCCGCGACCGGCGCTACGCCGACGGCAATATCGGCGACATGGACCTGACGCTGATCGACACGGCGGGCTACGAGGACGTCACCGACGACAGCCTGGAAGCCCGGATGCGCGAGCAGACCGAGGCCGCGCTGGAAGACGCCGAACTGGTCATGTTCATGATGGACGCCCGCGAAGGCGTCACCTCGCTGGACCGGATCTTCGCCGAGCGTCTGCGCAAGGTGCACAAGCCGATCATCCTGCTGGCCAACAAGTCTGAGAGCCGCGAAAGCGGCGGCGGCGTCGGCGAGGCGCACGCCCTGGGCTTCGGCGAACCGGTCGCCATCTCGGCCGAGCATGGCGAGGGCATGGCCGACCTGTACAAGGCCATCCGCACGGCGTCCGAAGACATCTTCATCGAAGAGATCGACGAGCCGGACAAGCCGATCCGCATCGCCGTGATCGGTCGTCCCAACGCCGGCAAGTCCACCCTGATCAACCGTCTGATCGGCGACGACCGCCTGCTGACCGGACCGGAAGCGGGCATCACCCGCGATTCCATCTCGGTCGACTGGACGTTCGAGGGCAAGAACATCCGGCTGGTCGATACGGCCGGCATGCGTCGCAAGGCGCGCGTCCAGGAGAAGCTGGAGAAGCTGTCGGTCGCCGACACCATCCGCGCCATCACCTTCGCCGAAGTCGTCATCCTGATGATGGACAAGGACGACGCCTTCGACACCCAGGACCTGCAGCTGGCCGACCTGGTCGAGCGCGAAGGCCGCGCCCTGGTCTATGTCGCGTCCAAATGGGACCTGGAGGACGAGCCCCAGGCCCGCATGGCCAAGCTGAAGGGCATGGCCGAGGACAAGCTGCCGCAACTGAAGGGCTCGCCCTTCGTGGCCCTGTCCTCGCACTCGGGCCGGGGCGTCGAACGCCTGATGCCGGCCGTGCTCCAGGCCTATGACACCTGGTCGGTCAAGGTGAAGACCAAGGACCTGAACACCTGGCTGTCCATGGCCACCCAGCGGCACCCGCCGCCCGCCGTGGACGGCAAGCGGATCAAGCCGAAATACATCGCCCAGACCAAGGCCCGTCCGCCCACCTTCGTGCTGATGGCCAACCGCGCCGAGTCGATGCCCGAGCATTACAAGCGCTATCTGGTCAACTCGATCCGCGAGAGCTTCGACCTGCCGGGCACGCCGATCCGGCTGAACGTCAAGTCCAGCGGCGTGAACCCCTATGCCGAGGGCGGCGCCAAGTCCGGACCGGAACGCTACAAGGGCGACGCCAAGACCGCGCCGCGCCGCATCAAAAAGGCCGAGAAGGAAGAGGCCCTGTCCAAGCTGCCCGGCAAGGCGCTGGAACAGAAGAAGACCCGCAAGGCCCAGCCCAAGGTTCTGGGCGGGCTGAAGTCCAGCGCGTCGAAGAAGGCCGGCTCGTCGGTGGCGGTCCAGAAGGGCGCCCGCGGCGGCGCCCGCCAGGTCTCGCGCTCGGGCCGCATCCGCACCGGCCAAAAGGGCGGCGCCAAGAAGTGAGCCTGTGATGCAGGTCGCGCCCGTCCTTCCCGACCGGCCGACCTCGCGCTGGCTGATTCTGGACGGGAAGGGGCGGGTGCTGCTGTTCCGCTTCGTCTACGCCGATGGACCGATCGCAGGCACGGCCTTCTGGGCCACGCCCGGCGGCGGCTGCGAACCGGGCGAGACCTATGCCGACGCCGCGCGTCGCGAACTGTTCGAGGAGACCGGCCTTATCGTCGCTGATCCCGGGCCGGAAGTCGCCCGCCGCGTCGTCGATTTCCGCCTGCCCGACGGCCGCCTGTCCCACGTGGACCAGCGCTTCTTCCTGCTGCGCACCGAACTCTTCGACCCATCGCCGACCGGCTGGACCGAGGAGGAACGTCGCGTCCTGATCGAGCATCGCTGGTGGACGACGGCCCAGATCACGGCGTCGGAAGATACGATCTGGCCGGACGATCTGCCCGAAATTCTATCGACGCTCTAAACCATCCGTCCACAGCATTCGCGAGCGAGTTTCGCTTGCATTTAAACTTCTTGCCACGGCCTAAAAACCGGCGCTTGGATTTTCGCTCTACTGGAGCGATTTATGACAACCACCCCGATTTTCGATCTTCAAGCGGTTCAAAAAGTGCGCAAGGGCGCCGTCCTGATCGCCCTGCTGGCGCTTGTCGGCCTGACCATGGTGTCTCAGTCCGCTTTCGGCCTGGACAGCCCCATGCACGAAGGGGTGGAGGCCGTGGGTCTCGCCGCCATCGTCTTCGCCATCGTCGGTCGCGCCTGGTGTTCGCTCTATATCGGCGGGCGCAAGAAGGCCGAGATCGTGTCGCGCGGCCCGTATTCGATCAGCCGCAATCCGCTCTACATCTTCAGCTTCTTCGGCGCCTTCGGCATCGGCGCCCAGAGCGGCAGCCTGACCCTGGCGGTGCTGTTCACCCTCGCGTCCCTGGCGGTCTTCTATCTGACCGTTCGCCGCGAAGAGGCCTGGCTGGGCGCGACCTTCGGCGCCGCCTACGCCGCCTACAAGGCCCGCACGCCGCGCTTCCTGCCCAACTTCGCCCTGTGGCGTGACGAGGCCGAACTGTCGATCCGCCCGTCCTTCTTCCTGACCACCATCCGCGACGGCCTGGTCTTCCTTCTGGCCATCCCCCTGTTCGAAGCCATCGACCTGGCCCAGGCCGAAGGTTGGCTGAAGGTGCTGGCGCACCTGCCCTAGGCGGCTCGGATCCCGGCCAAACCCTCGACCGCCAGGGTCTCGCGCATCCGCGCCGCGTCCCGGCCGGGCGGCAGACCGAACTGGCGGGCGTATTCGCGGCTGAACTGGGACGGGCTGTCGTAGCCGACCGCGAAACCCGTCTCCGCCGCCCCGTCGGCGCCGCTCAGCAGGCGGGCGCGGGCTTGTTGCAGCCGCACCTGCTTTTGGAACTGCAACGGGCTCATGGTCGTCACCGTCCGGAAATGCCGGTGGAAGGTCGACCGGCTCATCCCGGCCAGGTCTGACAGGGCCTCCAGCCGCATCGGCTCGGCGTAGTGGGCGCGGATCCAGTTGATGGCGCGGCTGACGCCCGACAGGCGGCTTTCGGCCGAGCCGATCTGGCGCACCGTCGCGGCGTGCCGGCTGTGCAGCAGCCGCCACACCAGTTCCCGCTCGATCATCGGCGTCATCACGGCGATCTCGTGCGGCCGGTCCAGCAGACGCAGCAGGCGCGCCATCGGTTCCAGAAGTTCGTCCTCCAGCTGTGTCACATGGATGCCCGACGGCGGTGACGGGTCCGAGGCGGCGGGGGCGCCGATCTCCACCATCAGGCTGGCGATCGTCGCCGGGTTCAGGTCGAAGCTCAGGGCGCGGTACGGCGCTTCGATGATGCTGCCGCAGACCGGCAGTTCCGCCGACACCACCAGGCAGTCGCCGGCCCGATAGGAATAGACGGTCTCGCCGAGGATCGTCTGTTTGCCGCCGGACACCACCAGGCACAGCATGGGTTCATAGCCGACCGACACCATCCGCGTCGGCGCGTCGCTGCCATACAGGCGCAGGCCCGGCACGGCCGAGCGCGACAGGTCGGGCGGCGCGTGGCGCGCGACGATGGCGCTCATTTCGGGCAAGAGGCTCATGTCCACATCCAACGCCTGTCGTCGGGCCCGCGCAAGCGACGGAGCGCGCTTTGACAGGATCGTGCAAGACTTCGCCTGGATCGCCCTAACGCCTGGAAGGCGAAGGCGCGTCTTCTCCATCCCGTCAGACAGAGGAGACATCTCATGACCACCCCATCCCGGAAGACCTGGTTCGTCACCGGCGCCGCCCGCGGCCTGGGCGCCGCCATCGCCCGCGCCGCTCTGGACGCCGACGACCGGGTCGTCGTCGCCGGCCGCAACCGCGACGCCCTGGTCGAGGCCTTCGGTCCCGACAGCGACACGGTCCTGTCCGTGACGCTCGACGTCACCGACCCCGCCGCCATCGCCGCCGCCGTCGAGGCGACGGTCGCCCGCTTCGGCCGCATCGACGTCCTGGTCAACAACGCCGGCTACGGCCACCTCGGCCTGTTCGAGGAGACTCGGCCCCAGGACGCCCGGACCCAGTTCGACACCAATGTCTTCGGCCTGTTCGACATGACCCGCGCCGTCCTGCCGGTCATGCGGGCCCAGCGGTCGGGCCATGTGTTCAACATCTCGTCGATCGGCGGCCTGCGGGGCGGCGAGAGCGGCTCGATCTACTGCGCGTCCAAGTTCGCCGTCGAAGGCTTCACCGAGTCGGTCGCCGCCGAGGTCAAACCGTTCGGCGTCCGCATGACCATTGTCGAGCCGGGCTTCTTCCGCACGGACTTCCTCGATTCGACCTCGGTCCGTTTCGCCGATAGTCCCATCGCCGACTACGCCGAGGCCTCGGCCGCCCTTCGCGCCTTCTATGAAGGGCGCAACCAGAACCAGGCCGGCGATCCGGCCAAGCTGGGCCAGGCCCTGGTGACCCTGGCGAATGCGGAAAACCCGCCCCTCCGCTGGTCGGCGGGCACCGACGCCGTCGCCGTGGTGGAGGGCAAGGCCGCCGACCTTCTCAGCGAACTGAACGCCTGGCGCGACCTGTCGGCTTCGACGGACGGAAGCTTCGCCTTCCGCAAGGAACCGGGGCTGGACACCGCCTGGAGCTGATCAGACCAGGGCCTCCGTCGTTGGCGCGTCCCGCCAGTCGCGGAACCGCACCGTCAGCGGCGGCGTCAGGTCGCCGCGCGCCAGCTCGACCATCAGCGGGCCGATCTCGGAGGGGTGGGGCAGGGTCTGCGGATTCTCGCCGGGGAAGGCCTGGGCGCGCATCGCCGTGCGCATCCGGCCGGGATCAACGATGCTGACGCGGATCGGGGTGCTCTCCACCTCGTCCGCCCAGGCCTTGACCAGGGCCTCGGCCCCGGCCTTGGTCGCGGCGTACATGCCCCAGAAGGCGCGCGGCGAGGTCGCGACGCTGGAGGTGAGGTGGATGGCCCGCCCGGCGTCAGAGGCCCGCAGCAGCGGCTCCAGCGAGCGGATCAGCCGATAGACGGCGGTGAAATTGACCTTCTCGACCTTGGCGAATTCACGCGGGTCGGCGTGGGCCACCGGCGTCAGGCCCGACGGCCCCATGGTGGCGGCGGCGTTGACCCAGACGTCCAGCTTCTTGAACCGTTCGAAGATGGCCCCGCCCAGTCGGTCGATTCCGCCGCCGTCGACCAGGTCGAACGGAACCAGGGTCGCGTGCTTGCCGGTGGCGGAGAAGACGGCGTCGTCCAGTTCCTCAAGCCCGCCCTGCGTCCGGGCTGTGGCCACCACGTGGGCGCCGGCCTTCGCCAGGGCCAGGGCGCTCTCATAGCCTATGCCGCGCGAGGCCCCGACGACGAGGGCGATACGGTCTTTTAATGGCAGGTCTGACATAGCCCTGCTTAGCCCGCGTGGGCGGCGGTCGCCAAGCGGGATCAGGCAGAAGGCGACCACAGGCTGTAGCTGACGCCCTGATCGTCAACGACCACGACATTGCGTCCCGAGGGCATCCGGATGCGGCTCAGTTTCCGCCGGAGGCTGTCTGGGCGAGGCTGTATGACGCCGCAGCGGCGACCAAGATCATCAGCAACCCGACGCCCAGCCAAACCATAGACGGGACGCGAATGCGGCGCTTGCCGGGGAGTAGCTGCCCCGCGCCCAAGCCCGTCGTCAAACCAGCGAGGGTCCAAGGCGACAGGGCGGCTTGGTTTCCCGCCAGGATCAGGTTGAAGACGAAGAACACCCCGACAATCGCCAAAAGTCGGCCGCCAAATCTGATCAGGAAGAGCCTCCCCTCCTGCAACTGGCTAGTTTGAACAGGGTTGTACGCCATCAAACCAAGATATCAGGCGCTGACCAGCAGGGAAAGTTGCCGCGCCGAAACCTCCCGGCCGCCTTCCTCGATCTCGCGATCCAGCAGGCGGGTGGGGTAGTCGCCGGTGAAATAGTGGTCGGTGTACTGGGGACGGGCGTTGTTGCGGCCCGTCTCGCCCATGGCGCGGTACAGGCCGTCGATCGACAGGAAGCCCAGCGAATCGACCTCCAGCAGTTCGCGCATTTCTTCCAGCGTCTTGTTGGCCGCCAGCAGTTGCGCCCGTTCCGGCATGTCGATGCCGTAGAAGTCGGGGAACAGGATCTGCGGGCTGGCCGAGCGCAGGTGGACTTCCTTGGCGCCGGCGGCGCGAACGGCGCGGACCAGTTTGACCGAGGTGGTGCCGCGCACGATGGAATCGTCGATCAGCACGACCCGCTTGCCTTCCAGCGCCGACTTGTTGGGGCTGTGCTTCATGCGCACGCCCTTCTGCCGGGCGCCCTGGCTGGGCTGGATGAAGGTGCGGCCCAGATAGTGGCTGCGGATGATGCCCATCTCGTAGGGAATGCCGCTCTCCTGGGCGTAGCCCAGGGCCGCCGGCACGCCGGAGTCGGGCACCGGCACCACGATGTCGGCCTCGACGCCCCATTCGCGGGCCAGACCCCGGCCCATCTCCTTGCGGACCTCATAGACCGAGCAGCCGTTCACGACCGAATCCGGGCGCGAGAAATAGACGTATTCGAACAGGCAGGGACGGGCGGCGCGGGCCGGGAAGGGCTTGATCGATTCCAGGCCGTTCTCGTCGATGACCACGACCTCGCCGTGTTCGACGTCGCGCACGAAGGTGGCGCCCATCATGTCCAAGGCGCAGGTCTCGGACGCCAGCACCCAGGCCTCGCCGACCTGGCCCAGCACCAGCGGGCGGATGCCCAGCGGGTCGCGGGCGCCGATCATCTTGTGACGGGTCTGGGCGACCAGGGCGTAGCCGCCCTCGATCCGCGCCAGGGCGTCAATGAAGCGGTCGACGATCTTGGCCTTACGGCTGCGGGCGATCAGGTGAAGGATGACTTCCGAGTCCGACGTCGACTGGAAGATGGCGCCTTCGCTGACCAGCTGGCCGTGCAGGAATTTGAAGTTGGTCAGATTGCCGTTGTGGGCGATGGCGATGCCGCCCTGATCCAGGTCGGCGAACATCGGCTGGATATTGCGCAGGAAGCTGCCGCCGGCGGTCGAATAGCGGGTGTGGCCCACGGCCGCGCGGCCGGGCATGCGGGTCATCAGGTCGGCGCCGCCGAAGGCCTCGCCCACCAGGCCCTGGTGGCGTTCGGTGTGGAAACGCTCGTCCTTGACGCTGGCGATGCCGCAGGCTTCCTGGCCGCGATGCTGCAGGGCGTGAAGGCCCAGGGCGACGATGGCTGAGCCTTCGTCCTCGTCCGCCCCCCAGACGCCGCAGACGCCGCACTCCAGCCGCAGTTGGTCGTCCTCCGGCTCGCGCCAGTGCTCGCGGTGGACGACAGGATCGGCGATATGGTGGCGCATCGTGGGGCTCCGATGACCGGGGGAAACTTAAGGGGCGGCTTCGCGCGGCGAGTTAGTCTCGGATTGCGTCCGAGGCAAGGCTTCGTCGTTCGAAAACCCTTTGCGCACGGATGAATCGACCACGGGCGTGATCGCATCGGCGCCTCGCCCGATGCCGGGCAGGATGATCTGGATGGCGCGGGCGCCTACGGCGCTGACCTTGTAGAGGGCCGCTTCGCTCAGCCAGCGCGGCGTCCGTTCGCCCGGCATGGCCGCGACGATGACCAGATGGACGGCCCCCAGCAGCACCAGGGCCCGGCCCGCGCCGACGAAGACGCCGATGAACCGGTCGATCCCGCCCAGCTGCGGATGCGCCTGCGCCCGCTTCGACAGGAAGGAGCCGAACAGCCGGACGCCGAAATAGACGATGAAGAAGGCGACCACCGCCGCCAGTACGGTCCCCGCCCAGTCCGGATTGACCAGGGCGCGCCCCAGGATCGCCGTCCACGGCAGGGTCACCAGCGCCACCAGCGCGGCCAGCAGCGCGCTGAGCAGGGTGATGATCTCGCGCACGCCCCCACGCACCCAGCCGGCGGCGGCGGAGAACAGGATCACCACGATGGCGAAGACGTCGTAACCGGTCACTCAGGGGTCCAGCGGCTGTTGCGTGCGTCTAATAGCGGTTTTGCGAGATTCGTTCGACCACATCCGTCAAACGCGTCGCCGACGTCACCTTGACCCCCTTGGTCTTGCCGCCGTTCTGGGCCAGGGGCGGGCAGAGCACATGTTCAAAGCCCAGTTTCTGGGCCTCTCGGACCCGCGCTTCGGCCCGGCCGACGCTGCGGACCTCGCCTGACAGGCCGATCTCGCCGAACACGACGCAGCCCTGAGGCAGGGGCATGTCCAGCGCCGAGCTGATCAGGGCCGCCGCCGCCGCCAGGTCCGCCGCCGGCTCATTGATCCGCAGGCCGCCGGCGACGTTCAGATAGACGTCCTTGTCCCCGAACCCCAGGCCGCACCGGGCCTCCAGCACCGCCAGCAGCATGGCCAGGCGACCGGAGTCCCAGCCGACCACCGCCCGGCGCGGCGTGCCATAGGCGGACGGCGCCACCAGGGCCTGGATCTCGACCAGCACCGGCCGCGATCCCTCGATCCCGGCAAAGACGGCCGCGCCGGGCGCCCGGTCCTTGCTGTCGCCCAGAAACAGGGCCGACGGATTGGCGACTTCCCTCAGGCCGCTGTCGCCCATTTCGAACACCCCGATCTCGTCGGTGGCGCCGAACCGGTTCTTGCCGGCGCGCAGGATGCGGAACGGATAGCCGCGCTCGCCCTCGAAGGTCATGACGGCGTCGACCAGGTGTTCGACCACGCGCGGCCCCGCGACCTGGCCGTCCTTGGTGACATGCCCGACCAGAACCACCGCCACCCCTTGGGTCTTGGCCAGCCGCACCATCTCGCCGGCGCAGGCCCGGACCTGGGTGATCGAGCCCGGCCCGCTCTCGTGAACGTCGGACCACAGGGTCTGGATCGAATCGACGATGACGATGTCGAACTGTTCGCGCTTCAGCGTGCCCAGGATGTCGCGCAGCGCCGTCGCCGCCGCCAGATTGACCGGCGCCTGTTCCAGCCCCATCCGCTTGGCCCGCGCCCGGATCTGTTCGACCGCCTCCTCGCCCGAGATATAGGCGATGCGCGCCCCCCGCAGGGCCGCCTTGGCCGCCACCTCCAGCAACAGGGTGGACTTGCCCACCCCGGGATCGCCGCTCAGCAGGATGGCCGAACCGGGCACCACGCCGCCGCCGCAGACCCGGTCGAACTCGGCCACGCCCGTGGTGATGCGGGGCGGTTCGGGGGTGTCGGACTGAAGTGTCTCGAACTGCAGGCCGCGCCCGCGCGCCGAGGCCGCCGCCGACGGCTTGATCGCGCCCGGCGGCGCCGACCGACTCTCTTCCGTCAGGGTGTTCCACTGGCCGCACGACGCACACTGGCCCGACCATTTGCCGTGGACCGAGCCGCAGGACTGACAGACATAGAGGGCGGAATCGCGAGCCATGAGCATCCTTTAGCAGGCCGAAGGGCGGACGGACCGCCCAATCCGGTGGCCCTTTGCACCGTCGTCACGTCATTTCCGGTCGCAACCGCAACCTTTGCCGTAGTTCCGGGTTGAGATCGTGTCGCAAATGGCTTGCGTCGTCAGGTGACGTGACGTCAATATTCCGCTTCGCCCCCACTGTTTTACAGGCCCTTGTCCATGACCGAACCCTCCACCCCGTCGACGCAACCCGCCGTCGATCCGGCCCTGATCGCCCGGGTCAAGGGCATCATCCTGCAGCCGAAGACCGAATGGGCGCGCATCGACGGCGAGTTCGCCACGACCCGCAGCCTGTTCACCCGCTACGCCATGATCCTGGCCGCCATCGGCCCGATCTGCAGCCTGATCGGCGGCCAGGTTCTGCCCCTGTTCGGCACGCCCATGTCGATCCTCGGCGCGC
The DNA here is from genome assembly GCF_000698025.1 of Brevundimonas sp. EAKA. Classification (NCBI taxonomy): domain Bacteria; kingdom Pseudomonadati; phylum Pseudomonadota; class Alphaproteobacteria; order Caulobacterales; family Caulobacteraceae; genus Brevundimonas; species Brevundimonas sp. EAKA. The sequence goes on from NZ_JMQR01000024.1 coordinate 27,002, forward strand.
TTCTGGTCGCGGTGGTCAGCTATGGGCTGTCCCTGGTCGCCGTCTATCTGCTGGGCCTGATCATCAACGCCCTGGCCCCCAGTTTCGGCGGGGCCAGCGATTCGGTCCAGGCGATGAAGGTGGCGGTCTATTCCTATACGGCCATGTGGCTGATCGGGGTCTTCGGCCTGATCCCGATGCTGGGCGTCCTGGCCATCCTCGGCCTGTACAGCTTCTATCTGCTGTACCTGGGTCTGCCGATGCTGATGAAGGTCCCGGCGGACAAGGCTGTCGGCTATTTCATCGTCACGGTGATCCTGGGCCTGGTCATGACCTTCATCATCAACGCCATCGTCGGCATGATCGGCGCCAGTTTCTTGGTCGCCGGCGCCGGCATGGCGGCCATCACCGGCGGTTATTGACCGACATAGGCGCGGGGAACGCGGACGGTGACGGCGGTCAGCAGTTCATAGCTGATGGTCCCCGCCGCCGCCGCCGCCGCATCGATGGGGCGATGCGCCCCGAACAGTTCGACCCGGTCGCCGACCGCGACCTCCAGCCCGGTCACATCGACCGTGCAGACGTCCATCGAGATCCGGCCCAGCAGCGGCCGGGTCTCGCCTGCGACCCAGACCGCGCCGCGCGGCCCATAGGCCCGCAGGACCCCGTCCGCATAGCCCGCCGCGACCACAGCCGCCCGCATCGGTCGTTCGGCCACGAAACCGCGCGAATAGCCGACGCTCTCGCCCGCTCGCACGTCGCGCACCAGCAGGACCTCCGCCGTCAGGGCGGCGACGGGGGCGATCCGCTCGTCCGGCCGCCCCTCAGGTCCCCCGCCGTACAGGCAGACGCCCGGCCGCACCGCGTCGAAGGCGAAATCCGGCCCCAGGAAACAGCCGCCCGAATTGGCGAAGGACCGTGTCACGCCCGGATAGCGTTCAACCACGCCCGCGAACCGGTCACGCTGGCGCCGGTTCATCGGCTGGTCCGGTTCGTCGCCGCAGGCCAGGTGGCTCATGACCAGGCTCAGCCCGTCAAAGGCCTCGGGCGCATCCTCCGGCCGGAAGCCCAGCCGGTTCAGGCCGGTGTCGATCTGAATGCCGCAGGCTCCGCCGCCGGCCTCGGCCCAGGCCTTCATCTGCGCCGGCTGGTTCAGCACGGGCCGCAGGTCCGCCGCCTTCAACAGCCCCGCCGCCTCGCCGTGACAGCCGTCCAGCACATAGAGGACGGGCTCCGGGCCCAGCGCCGTCCGCAGGGCTGCGCCTTCGCCGGCCCGCGCCACGAAAAAGGTCCGCGCCCCTTCCGCCATCAAACGTTTCGCACAGGCCTCGGCCCCCAAGCCATAGGCGTCGGCCTTGACCACCGGATGCACCGGCACGCCGGTCACGGCCTCCAGGGTGTGAAAATTGCGGGCGAGCGCGTTCAGATCGACGGACAGCAGGGCGGGGGAGGGCATGGCGGCCCTTATTGGCGCAACTTCCCGACGATGGAAGGCCTGACCCGATCAATCCTCGTCGCTGAACGGCGGGGGCAGTCGTCCGGACTTGAAGATGATGGTCGGCTGTTCGTCGTAGTCGCCCATCTCGGTGTCCGCCGAGACGGAAAAGGCCACCACGCCCAGCCGCAGGGGCGCCATGCGTTCGGCCTTGCGCCGCGCCTCCTCGGCGTCCTTGCAGCCCACCTGCGGCTCGGCCTTCAGCCCCTTGCCGCGCCCCTGCACATAGGTCTGGAGAATATAGACGGTTTCGCTGGCCATCCGCACCCAAGGGGCCTGTTCGCGGCCCAGGTCAACCGCCGGCCTCTATTCGTAGCTGACTTCCTCATAGCCGTGCGCCAGGTTGCCGAACCGCACCGTCTCGGCGTCGAAGGCCAGTTTGACGATGCCGATGGGGCCGTGGCGCTGCTTGCCGATGACGACCTCGGCCTGGCCCTGCAGCCGGTCCATGTCCTGCTGCCATTGCAGGTGTTCCTCGGTGCCTTCACGCGGCTCGGCCCGGCCCAGGTAGTAGCTTTCGCGATAGACGAACATCACGCAGTCGGCGTCCTGCTCGATCGAGCCGGATTCACGCAGATCGGACAGTTGCGGCCGCTTGTCCTCGCGCTGTTCCACCTGACGCGACAGCTGCGACAGGGCGATGATCGGCACCGACAGCTCCTTGGCCAGGGCCTTCAGGCCGCCGGTGATCTCGGACACCTCCTGCACCCGGTTCTTCTGCCCGCCGCTGTCGCCGGTCGTGACCAGTTGCAGATAGTCGACGATGATCAGGTCCAGCCCGTGCTCCATCCGCTTCAGCCGCCGCGCCCGGGCCGCCAGCTTGGACATGGACAAACCGCCGGTGGCGTCGATGTACAGGGGGCTCTCGCCGATCTCGACCGCTGCGTCGCGCAGCTTGCCGAAGTCGGTGGCGTCGATCTCGCCCTTGCGCAGCTTGTCGGAGGACACGCCCGAGGCGTCGGCCAGGATCCGCATGGCCAGCTGTTCGGCGCTCATTTCCAGCGAGTAGAAGGCCACCACCCCGCCGTTGACCGTCTTGCGGCCCTCCGGCGTCGGCTCCCACTGATAGGCGCGGGCCACATTGAAGGCCATGTTGGTGGCGAGCGCGGTCTTGCCCATCGACGGACGGCCGGCGAGGATCAGAAGGTCGGAGGGGTGCAGCCCGCCCAGCTTCCGGTCCAGGTCGTTCAGGCCCGTCGCCAGACCCGCCAGCTTGCCTTCGCGCTGATAGGCTTCTGCCGCCATCTGAACGGCGCCGGACAGGGCGTGGGAAAAGCTGACGAAACCGGACGACGGCTTGCCGGTCTCGGCGAGCGAATACAGGGTCTGTTCCGCCTGTTCGATCTGTTCGTCGGCGGGCGTCTCGGGATTGGGCGCCTCCTTGATGATCTCGCCGCCGATACGGATCAGGTCGCGCCGCAGGGCCGTGTCATAGACCACCCGCGCATAGTCCGGCGCATTGGCCGCCGGCGGGGCCCGGTCCACCAGATCGGCGAAATAGCGCAGGCCGCCGAACTCCTGGAAGGCGGGGTCCTGCTTGAACCGCTCCATCAGGATGGTCGGCTCGGCCAGCATCCCCTGGCGGATATGATCCTCGATCGCCTCGAACAGCCGCTGGTGGAAGGGCTCGTAGAAATGCTGGCCGCGCAGCCGGTCGCTCAGGCGTTCGAACACGCCGTTGTCGAACATCAGCGCGCCCAGCAGCGCCTGTTCCGCCTCCAGATTGTGGGGCATCGAGCTGACGCCGCTGGAGTCCATCGGCGAGGACGAGAAGGGCATGGGGGCGAACGCGTTCATTGTCTTAACGCTCTAGCCCTGACACGCGCCTGCGTCAGTCGTGGACGTCGCTTCGACCGTGGACAGATCGTCCACCCTGTGGGCGAACGGGAATTCCTCAGTCGGGGCGATCAGGCGCCGGCGGTCAAGACTGCCATGGCGAAGATCCAGAACGTCCATTTCAGCCCGATCGCCTGACAGGCCGCTCGACCGCGCGATACGGGGCGCTCCAGCAGATAGGCGCCGGTCACGACGCCCCATATCCAGCTTGAGACCGCCAATCCCAGCCAGCCGTTATTCCAATGGATTCCGATGACATAGACGGCGAAACCCGCTGCGACGCCCGGCCAGGCGCGTTTCAGGAACCGTTGCGACAGTTCTATCGGAACGAGGGTGAACAGCGCAGCCTCGGCGGTCATCAGGGCCAGGCCCAGTGCGAACAGGGCGGCGGGATGAAGTCCCTCCGGCGTCTGCACGGCGTCGACCTCATCCGGCCCCAGAATCAGCCCGAGCCCGGTCAAGCCGCCCACTATCAGCAGCGCGCCTCCGATGAATATGATCGCGGATCGAGGCGCGGACGTTCGCACCGTCCTGCCTTGGGTCATGCGGGGCAGGGATATTTCTCGGCCATCCACTCACGCACGGCCTGGGTCGTGCTGATGCCGCGCCGCTCGGCGGGGATGGCGTTGAACCGGGCCAGAATGGCGTCGGCTGACAGGCCTACCTTGTCCGGCATACAGGTGGCCGAGCGGCGACCGGCCGCTGTGGCCGCCGTCTGTTCCGCGCGCACCGTCTGCACTGCCCCGCGAAACTCGCCCATCAGCCGCCGGGTGTCGGGCCGCAACAGGGCGGTGGGGTTGCGGGGAATGCCGTTCGCCGTCGTCAGAAACTCCTGCACCGTCATGGCGCGCGCCGTCCCGGCCACGAGCGACAGGGCCAAGGCCCCCGCGATGATCCTGGTCTTCATTGATCCCCTCCGAACAAGAGGGCCAGATTGAGCGGCGATATGTGGCGCAACGGCGGCGCGAATCTCGTGTGGTTCTGAAGCTTCGGTAATGTTTCCGCTCGGCATTCTCATCACGAAAAAGGAGCGCTCCGGCGAGCGCCCCTTTCGTTGCTCCAGATTGGATCAGAAGCTGTAGCTGAGCCGCGCGTACAGGAACCGACCGTTGAAGCCGAACGGCGAATAGCTGGGGAAGCCCACCGACCCGGTCGCCCCGTTCAGGGCCGCCGGCGTATATTCCGGATACTCGTCGAACAGGTTGTTCACCCCCACCGCAAGACCGACCCCGTATGGGAACTGATAGCGGCCTTCCAGATCGATCAGGGTCTTGTCGCCGGTCTCGTAGTCCAGGCTGGCGGCGTTGTTGGCGACCAGGACGCTGGCGTAATAGGTCGCCTTGGCCGACACGCCGAAACCGCCCAGGCTCCAGTCGATCCCGCCGACCACCTTGGTCTTGGGCGTGCCCTTCTCGAACGCCAGGATGTTGGACCGGTCGAACAGGAAGAAATCCGACGTCGGAATGCCGATGGAGGGCGTCTCCGGCGTCTTGTCCACCGTCGTCTCGTTGTAGTTTCCGGCCAGGGTGAAATCGAACCGGCCGAGCGTGTCTGTCGGCAGGCGATACCGACCGACCACGTCGATTCCCTTGGTCGTCGTGTCGACGCCGTTCAGGAAGAAGCGGGCGGCGCTGACGCCGAAGGGCGCCAGCAGGGTCTGGACCGCCGTGGTGGTCGCTGCCGACTGGCTGGGGCGCGTCGTCCCCAGGCTCTCGGAATAGATGATCCGGTCTTCAAGCTCGATCTGATAGGCGTCGATGGTCAGTTCGAATCCGCCGGACCGGAACACCGCCCCCACCGAATAGTTGACCGAGGTCTCGGGCTCGAGCGGCTTGGAGCCGAGGGCCAGGGCTACGGGGTCGTCCACGCGGAAGGTGCCGGCCTGGATCAGGCTGGTCACGGGCAGGCCGCCGATCAACTGGGTCACCAGATTGGTGGCGGTATAGCTGAAATACTGCTGCTGCAGGGCCGGGGCGTGGAAGCCGGTGGAGACCGCGCCGCGCAGGGCGAAGGCCGGCGAGAAGTCGTAGCGCGCCGAGACCTTGCCGGTGAACTGGTCGCCGAAATCGGAATAGTCTTCGTAACGGCCGGCCACGCCGACCGTCAGCCCCTGGGTCAGCTTGCCTTCCAGATCGACATAGGCGCTCCAGTTGTTGCGGTCCTCGTCCGCCGCATTGGCCGGCGAGAAGCCGGGGAAGCCCTGGGCTCCGCCGCCGCCGGCGCTGGGTCCGCGATTGTAGGAGGCGGGCTCACCGGCATAGACCTCGAAACGCTCGGTCCGGTATTCGACCCCGAAGGCCAGATTGACCGGTTCGATCAGCCCGAACTCCAGCGGCCTGACGCCATCGACGCCCAGCGTCAGTTGGTCGTACTTCAGCCCCCCGGCCTCGAACTCCTGCTGCGACGCCGCGCCATACGAAGCGTTCAGCGAGTTGGTGACGCGATAGTCCAGCACATTTCGCCCGTAGCCGACCGAGACGTCCCAATCGATCCCGGCCGCCTCGCCCTTGACCCCGCCGTACAGGTTGTAGTCGACGATCTGGGTGTTGATCAGCGGCAGGAAGCCGTTGGGATAGATGGCCAGGACATTGTTGGCGTTGTTGTAGGCGCGGGCGGTCGCGCCGGATTCGCTTTCCTTGTGCTGGATGCCGCCGAAGGCATAGGTCTCCCAGTCGGCGTTGATCGGCTTGCCGGCGTTGAACCACAGCGACTGGGATTCCACCGCCGGATCGCCGAACCGGCCCAGGACCGTGTTCGTGGACGTATTGCCGACCACGGCCGATGGCGCGGCGTAGTCCGAACGGTTGGTCGGATCGCGTTTCTGCAGTTCGCCCGATACGGTGACGAACCCGTCCTCGCCCAACGGCAGGCCGATCCAGCCGGCCAGGGACGTCTGTTCGCCGTCCGTGGCCTCGTGCGATCCGCGCGCGGTGTCGTATTCGGTGTCGTAACGCCCATGGTTCAGCGTCAGGCCGCCGCCGTCGCGGGCCTGGCGCAGACGCAGGTTGATCACGCCGGCGATGGCGTCGGAGCCGTACTGGGCCGAGGCGCCGTCGCGCAGCACCTCGACGGAGCCCAGGGCGACCGAGGGAATGGTGTTCAGATCGAAGGCCGTGGATCCGCGTCCCAGGGCGCCGTTCACATTGACCAAGGCGCCGACGTGGCCCCGCTGTCCGTTGATCAGCACCAGGGTCTGGTCAGGGGCCAGACCGCGCAGGGTCGCCGGGCGGACGTGGTCGGAACCGTCCGAGATGGCGGGGCGGGGGAAGTTGATCGACGGAGCGGCGGCGTCCAGGGCGGCGGCGGTCTCCGTACCCGTCCCGCTGCGGGTCAGGGTCTCGCCGGTGATCACGTCCACGGGAGCGATCGTGTCCAGGCGGGTTCGACCAATGGCGCGGGTGCCGGTCACCACGATCTCGCCGATGTCGGCGGCGTCCTCCGCCGGTGTCGCCTCCTGGGCGAAGGCGAGCGGCGCGGACATCAGCGCGCTGGTGGAGACAAAGGCCAACAAGACGGAACGACCGGAATACAGCTTCATGACTATCCCCAAACGACAGCGGCCTGTTGGGAGGGGCGGCGACCGGCCACGATTTCGACACCCTGGCTGGGATGAAAAGGCGCAATAAATTGGTCGCGCCGTCGACAAATCTCAGCCTTAGTTGAGAGTGTTCACCGCTGTTTACGTCGGTCAAGAAAGGAGTTTGCGCAAACTCTCATCGCCGCCCCAAACCTTCGTGGCTGTTGCAAACTTGTCATGGATTGCGTGAAGGCGCGCCCGGCCTCCTGCCGAGGGCCCACGCAGCAAAAAGGGCGCGTTCCTTGCGGAACGCGCCCCTGATGTTTCCGGCGATCCGGCCTCGAAAGGCCGGCGGGATCAGGCTTCGTCGCCGAAGCCTTCCTGTTGACCGGCGCCGCCTTCGATCAGTTCCTGGGCCGATTGCTCGGCGGCCTGGCGCTCATCGTCGAACTGGCTGCGGATCACGTCCTCGCCCTTGGCTTGACGCTCGGCTTCATCCATCGAACGGGCGATGTTGATCTTGACCGATGCGCGGACCTCGGCGTGCAGGCGAACCGGCACTTCGTGGACGCCCAGGTTCTTGATCGCCGTGTTCAGGACGATTTGCGAACGCTCGACCTTGCCGCCTTCGGCCTGGATGGCCTCGGCGACGTCGCGGCCGGCGACCGAACCGTACAGGTGACCGGTTTCACCGGCCTGACGGATCATGATGTAGGTCTGGCCGTCGATCTTGTCGGCGACCTTCTGTGCATCGGCCTTGTTCTTCTCGTTGCGTTGCTCGATGGCGACGCGGTCGAGTTCGAACGCCTTCAGGTTGGCGGCGGTGGCCCGACGGGCCTTGTCGCGCGGCAGAAGGAAGTTACGGGCGAAGCCGTCCTTGACGGACACGACGTCGCCGATGGCGCCGAGATTCTCGACGCGTTCCAGCAGAACGACCTTCATCTTACTTCACCACATACGGCAGGAGGGCCAGATAGCGGGCGCGCTTGATGGCCTTGGCCAGTTCGCGTTGCTTCTTCTGGGAGACGGCGGTGATGCGCGAAGGCACGATCTTGCCGCGTTCGGAGACGTAACGCTGCAGCAGCTTCACGTCCTTGTAGT
>NZ_JMQR01000025.1:0-34711 GCF_000698025.1 Brevundimonas sp. EAKA
AGCTGGGGGTGAGGCGCTCCGCCCGAACCGGGAAAGGGGGTCAGTAGGGGCGGGTGACGGTCGAACTGCGCGTGGCGCCGTTGTTCGCGGTGGCGGTGCGGTTCACGGTGACGCCGTCGTCGTCGCGATAGGCGTCGATCTGGCGGTCATAGCCGTGGCCGTGCGAGGTCTGCACGCTGGACGACCGGCTGTAGTGGTCGTCGCCGTAGGCGGTCGAAGCCGCGCGGGTCTGGGTGTTACCGGCCGGGCCGGTGCGGACGGCCGTCGTGGCGTAGCCGTTCCCGGTGTCCACCGTGGTCCTGGCGCGGGCGCTGGACCAGCCCTGGCCGTCCACCGATCCATAGCGGGAGACCGTGGCCGAGCCGGGGCTGCGGTAGATATCCGCGCCGCGCATGGCGCTGTGCTGGGCGCCGGTGACGCTGGCCGAGCGGTGGCGGGAAACCGATTGAGCCATGGCGCTGTCGGCCGCAGCGGCGAGGCCGGCGACCACCAGCAGCCCCGTCAGGGCGGCGGCTGCGAAGGGACGACGGGAGGTCATGGGCAGGCTCCTTGTGCGAGGTCCGGCCTGTTCCGGACGACTGCAGACTGACAGATCGGCCCGTCCGGGGTGTGTCGCCCCGGCGCCCGTGCGTAACAGCGTGTATCCTCTACTGGCGGGGCGGAGGCGGTTGCGCCAAAGCTTGGCCCATGACGACGGCTTTGATCCATCTGGTCGAGGACGACCCCGAAATCCGCGACCTGGTCTGCGCCCTGCTGGCGCGCGAGGGTCTGGACTGCGCGGCCTTCCCCGACGCCGCAGCCTTTTGGCGAGCCTGGGCGGTTCAGCGGCCGGACCTGGTGGTGCTGGACCTGATGATGCCGGGCGAGGACGGCCTGTCGGTCTGCCGCCGCATCCAGGGCGCGGTCCCGGTGCTGATCGCCTCGGCGCGAGGCGAGCCCATGGACCGGATCGTGGGGCTGGAGGTCGGGGCCGACGACTATGTCGCCAAGCCGTTCGTGCCGCGCGAGCTGGTCGCCCGCATCAAGGCCCTGCTGCGTCGCCGCGACCGGGCCGAACCCCGGCCGCCGGCCCGCCGTCTCGCCTTTGGCGGCTGGCGCCTGGACCTCGCCTCCCGCGCCCTGACCGATGCGGATGGCCAGGCGGTGGAGCTGACCGGCGGGGAGTTCGACCTGCTGGCCGCCTTCGTCAGGCGTCCGCAGCAGGTCCTGTCTCGCGACGACATCATGGACGTGCTGAAGGGCCGCCAGGCCGACGTCTTCGACCGCTCCATCGACATCCAGGTCTCGCGCCTGCGCCGCAAGCTGGGCGACCATCCCCGCGAACCCCGGCTGATCCGCACGGTGCGCAACGCCGGCTATCTGTTCACCGCAGACGTCGAGGTCCAGTCGTGAGACGCCTGGGCCTCGCCAACCGCCTGACGCTGACGCTGGTCCTGGTCGTGGTGGCGCTGCAGGCGGTCAGCGTCCTGGGCCTGATGAGGTTCCAGCGCGGCGATCAGGACGAATGGCGCCTGCCTGTGCCGGTGCGGATCGCCGCCGCAGCCGCCGCCCTGGACCGCACGCCGTCGCAAGAGCGGGACGACCTGCTGGTGGCCCTGAACGGCGACGCCACCCGCTTCTTCATCGCCGACGGGGTTCCGGCCGGCTATCGCGCGCACGGCGGCCCCCTGCCCGCGCTGTTGCGCAGCTATGACGCGGCCCTGGGCGCGCGCGACGTCCGCCTGCTGGTTCCCGAGGAGCGCCGCCGCTTCCGCCCTCAAGTCCAGCGACGACAGACCGCCGTCTATGCGGTGTCGGTCGCGTTGGCGGACGGCCAGAGGCTGGTGGTCGCGCCGGGCCTGGGGCAACGTCGCCGCAGCATGGCCATGGCCGCCCTGGTGTTCAGCCTGCTGGTCGGGCTGACGGCCGCCTTCCTCGTGTGGCGGATGGTGCATCGGGCGACCCGCGACCTCCAGGCCATCGCCGACGCTTCCGACCGTTTCGCCCGCGATCTCGGCGCCCCGCCGATGGACGAGACCGGCCATGCCGAGGCGCGCCGCGTGGCCTCGGCCTTCAACCGCATGCGGGCGCGCATCAAGGCCCTGGTCAGCGAGCGCATGCGGATGCTGGCCGCCGCGGCGCACGACCTGAAGACCCTGATGACCCGGCTTCGGCTACGGGTCGCCCTGATCGAAGACCCGGACCAGCGGGCGCGGGCGGACCGGGACGTGGCCCTGATGGCCACCTTGATCGAGGATGTGCTGCTGGTCGCGCGCGGCGAGGAAAGACCCGCTGTCCTCGCCCCCGTCGATGTCGCCGAACTGGTGACGGAACTGGTGCGGGAACGCGCCGCCCTGGGCCAGGCGGTGACCCTGGGACGGCTGGAGGCGGGACGGGTCCAGGCCTACACGGGCGGCCTGCGCCGGATTCTCGAGAACCTGATCGAGAACGCCGTGACCTACGCCGGTTCAGCCGAGGTCGGCTTCGAACGCGACGACGACCGCTGGCGGCTGACGGTCGTCGATCACGGTCCCGGCCTGTCGCCGGCGTTCGAGGCCCAGGCCTTCGAGCCCTTTGCGCGGGGCGAGGCGTCGCGCAGTCGCGAGACCGGCGGTTCCGGTCTGGGCTTGGCGATCGCCCGTTCCCTAGCTCAGCAGATGGGCGCGAGCGTCCGCCTGGAGACCACGCCCGGCGGCGGCCTGACCGCCGTGATTCTGTTCAGGACCGACTGACTACCGCGCCCTACCGCGCCGAGGATCCGACGATCCTCGACAGGCCTTCGACCAGGGCGTCGAAAACGGCGCGGCAGCGGGCGTTTCCGCGCAGATCCCCGTGCATGACGATCCAGGTCTCCAGCGCCATATGAAAGGCGTCGGGCAGGACGCGGACCAGATCCGGCTGGCGCGCCGCGACGACGGTCTGGCAGATGCCGATCCCGAACCCGGCGCGGATGGCCGCCAGCTGGGCCACGTCGCTGTCCACCCTCAGGGCGAAGGCGTCGCGGCTCAGGGCCGGATACTGCTGGACCGCAGCCCGGATCGCGGGGGTTTCGACATCATAGCCGATCAGGTCGTGATCCTTCAGATCGGCCAGGGTCCGGGGCGTCCCGCGTCGCGCCAGATAGTCGCGATGGGCGTGCAGGCCGATGGCCAGGGCGCCGACATGGCGCGAAACCAGGGCCTGCTGCTCGGGCCGGACCATGCGAACGGCCACATCGGCCTTGCGCTGCAACAGATCGTCCAGGGCGTTGGACGGCGACAGCTCCAGCGCCAGCCCCGGATGGGCCTGACGCATCCGGGCCAGTATGGGCGGCAGATGTTCGACCGCCACCACCTCGCTGGCGCTGATCCGCACCGTGCCGGAGAGGGCGCCGCCCCCGCCCCCACCCTCGGCTGTGCGGCGCAGGGCGGCCGAGGTCGCGGCCAGCCGCTCGGCCAGGGGCTTCAGCTCCAGCGCCGCGTCCGTGGGGGACAGGCCCCGGGGCGTGCGCAGGAACAGCTTGGCGCCCAGGGCCGTCTCCAGGGCGTCGATATGGCGGGCGATGCTGGGCTGGCTCATGTCCAGACGCCGCGCCGCGCCGGACAGCGACCCCTCGCGCAGCACGGCGTGGAAGGTGCGATACAGATCCCAGCTCGGCTCACTGTTCATTGGTTTTCGTATAGCAGGTGCAGATATTTCGACAATTCCGTTGATCCGGCGTTCGGTCGATACAGGCTTCATCAAACGGATGGAGCGCGACATGACGACGAAATCAGCCCTGGTTCTGGGCGCCACGGGCGGCGCGGGCGGGGCGGTGGCCGAGCGGCTGCTGAAGGCGGGATGGTCGGTGCGCGCCCTGCATCGCCGACCCGAGGGCGTGCGCGGCGACGCGCGGATCGCCTGGATCAGGGGCGACGCCATGTCGGCGGCGGACGTCGCGGCGGCGGCCGAGGGCGTGTCCCTGATCGTCCATGCGGTCAATCCGCCCGGCTATCGCAACTGGAACACCCTGGTCCTGCCGATGCTGGACAACACCATCGCGGCGGCCGAACGGAACGGCGCGCGCATCCTGCTGCCCGGCACGGTCTATAACTACGGCCCCGACGCCTTCCCCGACATCGCCGAGGATGCGCCCCAGAACGCCAGGACCCGCAAGGGCCGCATCCGGGTCGAGATGGAACGTCGCCTGAAGGCGGCCGCCGATCGCGGCCGGGCCAAGGTGCTGATCGTCCGCGCCGGCGACTTCTTCGGGCCTGAGGCGGCCAACAACTGGTTCAGCCAGGGCCTGGTCAGGGCCGGTGAACGGCCGACCGCGATCACCTATCCGGGCAAGCCGGGCGTCGGGCACCAGTGGGCCTATCTGCCGGACGTGGCGGAGGTGATGGTCCGCCTGGTCGAACGCAACGACCTGGAGGCTTTCGCCCGCTTCCACATGGAGGGCCAGTGGGACGCCGACGGAACCCGGATGACCGGCGCCATCCGCCGCGTCCTGGGCGAGCCCAAACTGCCGATCAAGCCCATGCCCTGGCTGGTGATGCGTCTGGCCGCGCCCTTCGTGCCGCTGATGCGCGAACTGATGGAGATGGCCTATCTGTGGAAACGCCCGGTCCGCCTGACCAACACCCGGCTGGAGGCCCTGATCGGCCCCGAACCGCGCACCCCGCTCGACGAGGCCGTGCGGGCCACCCTGGCGGGGATCGGCAGCCTGTATCCGGCCCATGCGGACAAACGCCCGTAGAGGCGACGGGCGAAGAAGACTGACTGTAGAAGGGAGGATGGTGGACGCGACAGGGACGGGGGTGCCGTCGTCGTCGGCGTGCTGGTAGGCCGGGCTATCGGCAGGGGGAGTGGGGCCGTCATCGGCCATGAGGATGCTCCGCGACTCGGATGTTCGAGCCGCGAAGGAGAGTCCTCGGAGCGTTCAGGGTCAACGTCGTCCACGGTCCTGAACGACCGTCTCTGACGTCAGGCGGGGACGCTCTCCTCACGGTCCTCGACCGGCGTCATGGCTCGCTTGATGCGGCCGACCGAGGCCGAGGAGACGCCGGTGATCTTGGCGACCTGTCGGATCGAGTGACCGTCCGCCAACGCTTTCTGGACCTTCTGCCGAACCTTCAGCGAGAGGTTGGGGCGCCCGAAGGTCACACCGCGCGCTCGGGCACGGGCGAGGCCCGCGTTAATCCGGCTGGTGATGATGGCGCGCTCGAACTCGCTGAACACCGCCAGCATCTGGAAGAGCATCCGGCCGCTCGGCGTCGATGTGTCCACGGCCTGCTGGTGCAGGTAGAGGTCGCAGCCACGGGCTTGGATGTCGTTCAAGAAGCTGACCAGATCGGGCAGCGACCTTCCGAGCCTATCGACGGCGAACGCCGCCACCATGTCGATCTCCCGACGATGGATAGCCTTCAGGAGGGCGTCGAAGGCGGGCCGCTTGTCCCGGCCCTTGGCGCCGCTGAACCCCGCATCCTCGAACACCTCGACGACGGTCCAGCCCGACCGTTCGGCTACCTCCATCAGGATGCGCCGCTGGTTCTCGGTCGTCTGGGAATCTTGGCTGACGCGGAGGTAAAGACCTGCTCTCTTCATCTCCCAGACGATGTCATGGATCGTTCGGGCGTCAATCAGATCGGCGGGGCAGCATGGCGATTCTAACGGTGGGCGGTCTCGCTCTGGTGGCGCATTCGTCTGGCGGTGCGATCCTGTCTTATGGCGGGTCTTATCTCGGCGGCACGCTCGTCGGGGCAAAGGTGGTGTCGGGGTTCGTCACCGCTGCCGGTGTGTTGTCCCAGATGTCGGCGACAGCGGTGTCCGTGGCTTCTGCTCCTGCCACCATGCCCATTCTCGCAGGAGCCGCTACGGTCGCGGTCGTGGCGGCCGGAGCCTACTGCTATTTCCACGGCATCCCGGCGCCGGTCGTTGAGATGTTGAGCGCGGCAGGGGTCGGGTCGGCTGGAGCCAAAGGCTTCGCCGTGACCGTCTCCAAACTGGCACCGGCTCTGATCGCGCTGGGCGTGGCGGGCTACCTCTCCTACGTCGTCTACAAGGACTTCAAGGCGTTCAAAGCCGACTATCAGGCTCGCGTGGCCCAGCCGACCGGCGACATCGACAGCGACGCGCACGCTTACCCCTATGCCTTCAACAGCGAGGGCAAGCGTCGGCAGTCGTGGTGGGCTTGGCTGATCAGCGTCGTTGCCCGGTTGATGGGGCGTAAGCCGAGCGGTCAGGTGCCGGTCAATCGGCGACTGACGTAGAGGCTGCGGATCGTCGGGGCGTCAATCAGACCGGGCTACTCGCCCCAGCGCAGATAGTCGGCGTGCGATCTCTTCGCTCGATAGCGGCGCCTTCGATGTCGAAGGGGCGCGAGGAGTGGCGGGCGCCTTCGACGGTCGGGCGGCTCTCCGCTGTCGGCGCCGCTCGAACAGGAGATCGAGCAGGCGCCACGCGAGTTGGGTGCTCCACTGTTCGCCGCAGGCGGTCTTCACCCCTTGCTTGTTCAGGAGGCGTGCGACGTCGGCCGGTTTGCGGAATCCATTCTCGGCCAGCTTCCAGACGATGGGTTCGAGATCGTCCAGCACGCGATCCTTGGAACGGCCGCCGAAGCTGAAGTGGACGAGTTCGGCTGCCGAGATCGGCTTCTTCTTTTGTGCAGGCTTCGGGGCAGACGGCTTGCGAGCGTGAACAGGAGCCGGTCCCGGCGGCGGCATATGTTCCGACCGCTGGAGCGTCGGTTCGTGGGCTTCAACTTCCCGAGCCAGCAGGCCCTTTCCGCCGCTTCGCTTTCTCGCTGCCGAGCGGGGTGCACCGGACCAGCCGAGGATGGTGCTCCCGCCAAGATATGTGCCCGTCTTCGACATGCCCCGCCCTGTCCTCCGAAGGCTCCAGCCTATTCGCCGCAGATTATGCGGTGAATAGCGGCCGTAATCACCGCGCGACCCTCATGATGCAGATGTTGTCTGCGGCCGAAGCGTTCAGCGTGCGAGGCGAGAAGCACATGTCCGATTGGCTTGCCTGTAAGCGTTCTGGAAGCCGGTGAAGGCCCGCTGGTCGCGCGCGTTCTGGGGAAGCGTGTTTCCAGCGGCGTGGCTGCGATAAGCGAAGTCCGCCCAATCTGCGCCCAATTGAGTTCGGTCCATCGAGTAGGAAACCTCCGTCACAATGCACTGACACAGGCTGGCAGGTGTGATGCGAAGGCGGTCGAGCATTTCCCGCACGTCGGGCGGACTGTTCTGGCTGCGGCAGAAGTTGTCCGCCGTCAGTTCGATGACGTCCCTGTCGGACGCTCGACCAGCGACTTGAGCGTCAGCGGCGTTCGCCAAGGCAATCGCCGAACATACAGCGGCGAACGAAAGCGCAGCCAGCTTCATGGATGTGTTCAAGTTCCGCCCCCAGACAATCACTGGCCACCTAACAGATTGCTGTCGTTCCGGCCACGCTGGGCGCCTGTCTCGAACCACATGGTTCTGACGATGGCAGATCGCGCGCCGGAAACGCCGCTGCGGCAGGTGCCGATTCACACCAGATTTTGAGACGCCAGATTCCAACCCGTTCGCGGCGTGCTTGATCGGCCTTCGGCCTCGTCACCTGAATTGTTTGGCGCCGACGAGATCGAGGTCTTCAACATCGGCGGATCAATGAAACGGCCCGACGCCCAGTCGGGTCGTTCATGGTCTGGCCGAACGACGTCGTGGCCGGAGCAGAGCGACGGACGCGGCTCGTCCGACCGGGCTATGGTGTTCTATCGCCGGGACGGCCAACCGCCTTCAGCGGTCGTCCGCTCCTGACGATGATGTCCCGCAGATCGCCTCGGCCTTCCGCCTCCTCGATCCACGGCCGATCATTCATCAGTAGGTCGCAGATTGATCTGGTCCGATCCCTTCACCTCGGCTCCTCGTCGAGAACCCGGCCCGACAACCCATTCGCACCTTTCTCTATAAGCACGCTGCGAATGGGTTGCCCCTGAACCCTTCCTTCAGACCGTCCGAGGCAGGGGTGAGGAAGGATCAGCATGAGCGTGGGGAAGCAGGGCGTGGGTGAGATCAGTCTACTGGATCGTTCGGCGGCAGAGGCTTTCGAGCGACTTGCTTCAGCGATGGGCGCGGAGGACTGGGACGGTGCCGTCGCGGCCCAAATGGAATGGCTGCTTTGGCGCGTTGCCACCTTGCTGGAGAAGGCTGATGTCGATGTCTCAGCGCTGGTGACGGCCCCGGACTTGCCGGGGCGGATCGTCGGCTTGCTGACGGCGGTCGCGGCGGCCTCATCGCGTGACGATCTTTCTCCCCGAATGACCAAGAAACTGGATGCCGCTCAAGGGGCGCTGGAGGCCATGCTCACCCAACTGGCGGCCTTGGGCCAAGTTGAACGGGAGGAAGCGCGGCCTTCCATCTTGGTGCTCGCTGGTGGTGAGATTGCGCGCGCCGAAGTGCTGCTGGCCTTGGCCGAGGCGGAACTCTGGGATCAGTTCACCGACCTTCAGGAGCGTGTGAAGAAGCGCAACGGCGGTCGTCGCGCGGGCTATCAAGCTCCGTGGGAAATCGGGTTCGGAAAATTCATTGCGCCTCGTTTCGCCGATGGTCAGTCGATGGACCGGGCCGAACTGATCCGAAAAGCAAAGCAGTGGAACGAGAAAGCCATTCTGGAAGGACGCGGCTATGGCATTCCCGGCAGTGATGTTGGAATCGGAAAGGGCATAGATCGGTTGGCGGAAAAGGGCATGGTCAGAAAGACGAAGAAAAGCCGGAGTCGAATATAGAAACCGGTGAGTTTGCGTTTCTATCTGGGGCCTCATCGTTCTGGCTTCTTCCGTTCGTCGCAACATCGCGGCGGATGGAGACCAGAGAATGTTCGGCCTTACGATAAAGAGCGAATGCACCACTACGGCGGCCCGCCTGTTGGCGGATCACCAGATCGAACTGACGAAGGAGGCGTTTGACCCCTTCATCGAACGGTTCGACCGCACGGTCATCGTGTTCGACAGTGAAGGTGCCCGCATCTTCGCCAAAATGCTGCTGGCCGACCTCGACCCCGAAGCCGAGTTCCTCGAAGACGCCGAGGTGCGAGAGGTCGAGATCGCCGCCCGGCGCAAGAGCCAGAGCTACACACCCGCCGAGGCGGATGCGGCAAGAGCGCGATACGATGCGCTGAAGGGGCTGGTCATTCCCAAGGGCACCCAGTCGGCGCCCGCTCACAAGGCGTGGGTGACGATCAGGGAGTGGGAGGCTGCGGCGCAGCGCGGCGAGTGGACCCACCGCTGGAGCGTCCAATTCCGGCTCGGCTCCCAGATGTTCGCCGAGGCCCAGCGCGCCGTTCACCCGCGACAGGCCGCCAACGCCATGACCCGCTTCATCCGTGATCTGCGGAAGTCCCATCATCGGGTCGAAGTCGTCGCCAAGATGGTGGAGGCGATCTGATGGCCCGCTCATCATGGACAAAAGGCGAGCCGCTCGACGCCTTCACCTCGGGATATCGGCCGCATCGCACTGATCGGCGAGCCATCCACGAATGGACGGTCGCGCGCCTTCGCCGTCTTGCGCCGGAGCAGATCAGAGAGCGGCTCGATGAGGGGATGCGAAAGGCGTCAGGCGCGCTGGCAGCATTCGCCACGATGTCGCCGACAGCCAAGGTCAAACGCGCAAAGGCCAACGCCAAGGCGCACAAAAATTGGATTTGGATGATCCGGGCCGAATTGGACCGGCTTCATCCCCGGTCTACAGGTCGGGCCGCCACGCGCCCCCGCCGCAAGCCCCGGCCCGGCTACCTCCAGACCGAGGCCAAGGCGTTTCAGGCCGCCCACTCGAAGAGGCGCGCGCAATGATCGCCTACGTCCTCGAATACGATTGGGTTTGCACCAGACGGGGCTGGAGACTGCACTACGAAGGGCATGAGTCGGTCGAAGAAGACTTCCAGTTCCAGCAGACCGACGCCTGTTTCCCGAGCAGCCACCTCACCGCCAGTGTGCTTCAGGGGATCAAGGCATACCTCGACCAGCACGGCCTGAACCCGCGTGTTTTCATGGTGGTATCGACCATCGACGAGAACGACGCCCACGGCGTGCTCCGTTTTGAAGCCCATCAGGTGAACGCTGCCGTGCTCACCAAACTCTTCTGCTCATGACCCGACAAAAAGGAACCCGCCCCATGCCCCTCCGTAAGCGTGGCAAAAACCTAAACACGACGCGCATCGTCGAAATCTTGAATGCTAACGGCACCGCTACCGAGGTCGCCGAGGTGACCGGCTATTCCATCAGCACTGTCCGAAAAGTGCGAAGGCTGGAAGGCGAGATCGGTGATCTGTTCCGAATGGACTACATCGCTCCTCGTTTGATGGCGGCCGGTTTGATCACGCGTCGTGGCGACCTGACCAACGCCCTGCCAGCGGACAGCGAGATCGCGGCGGTGCTTGGTCTTCATCACTGGCGCAAGTGCCGGGCAGTCATTCAGAGGCGTCGAGCCGCGAACGCGCTGGCCGTAGAGATCGGCGGCCTGAAAATCATTCACGGCTGCGTGGACCGCTTTTTCGAGAGCGGCGGCCGACTGGAATGAATTCGGTCACTTCGGCCACGGGCACGCATGTCGCGGGCACCAACCGAAAAGGTTGTCCATCCGTGCTGCCTGTCCCTTACGCCATCCTAACAAGACGCCCGGCGGCTTGCGCTTGGCACATCCTACTGGAGAAAATGTGGCTACTGGATACATCAGCGTCGAACCGATGACCCTCGCAGAGGTGATCGAACTGGCCGAAGCGCAAGGCTACACGGTCACGGTCGAAGCCGGAACGCCGACCTCCATCAACCTGCTTTCCGAGGACGAACGCTACGGCTGCTATGGCATGTCGGAAGAGGTGGGCCTCGATGGCGAGACCCATATCGGCAGCATGGGCAATCCGAAGCTCGACGGACTGGAGATGGCTGGTGAGGGTTCTGAAGACTACGTTGCTATCTGCGGGGAGGAGTAGCGGGCTTCGGTTTCGATGTGGAGCGGCGAGACGCGCTCTTGGCTTCCGCCGCTAAATGACGAAGACGTTCGAGGAGCAGCTTTTTGCGGTTCGACAACCAGTCCGGTGGAAGTTGGCGATGCTTCCAGTTTTCAAGATCATCAAGCGGGAACAGGAGATCATCGTCGTTCACCGCCGTGCCTCCTTCTCCAGCCACAACACCGCCCAACCGACCCGGAGTGCGAGCATAAAACGGCATTCGCGCCAGAGCGTCTGGAAGAGGTCGATGAGAGCATCGCTCGAAGGTCCGCGACTACCTCTGAGGCAGAGATAATTCTCAGCGCGGCCAAGCCATGCGCTGCTGAAATGTCGATGAGAGTCGGTGAGGCCGCGCTCAAGGAAGTGATGGTAGATGTCCATACCGGTCCCTTTCGTTTCCGGTATTTATCTGAACGCCCGGGAGGGGATGACTTGCCGACATTGAATTCAGCTACCGTCGAGGTCGCGGGCAGAAACTGGTTCACGGCACAGCTTCTTATGCGCGGGTTCGAGGTATCGACCCCAGTGGTTGATCGCGGGGTCGATCTCATCGTGTTCAGAGAAGTGGGCCAGCAAGGCATTCGGGCCTTGCCCCTTCAGTTGAAGTGCGCGTCCGGCGAGAGCTTCGGTCTGGATCGCAAATATGAGGGGCGAGGCATCCCTCTGGCCTACATCTGGAATGTCACAGCCAACCCGGTCGCGTTCCTGATGACCTACGAGGAAGCGCTGGCGGTTCTCGGAGCCAAGGCGGTGGCGTCGAAGTCATGGATCGACGGAGGAAAATACGCCGTGACCCGTGTGGGTGCCGATTTACGCCAGCGCCTTTTGCCCTTCGAGAGCCGCTGGGAATGGTTGGCCGAGAGATTGATGGCGCAGCCTGAATCGGGCGCATCGTGACGAAGGCTGCTCGGATCAGGGGGTTGGCTGCGGAGGGCTTAACGACCGCGCAAATCGCGGATCAGGTCGGCGTGAGCTATCAGCACGCCTACAACGTCCTGAAGCGCTGTGATTTGCTTGGCATCGTTCCCCGATCTGAGCGGCAGCCAGCCGTCAATCGACACGCACCATCAGCAAAGCCGCCACTCACCATCTCCAGACTTGGAGCGGGTGGCTTTTGTCGGGTGGGGACTTGGGTTGCGATGCAGGACTTGCTGGTCCTCGACCCGGCTCTTCCGAAGGAGCGAGGCGTCTACGCATTTGTGAAGGGAGACACAGCCCTCTATGTCGGTCTGGCGACCAAAGGTGTCTTGCGCCGCTTCCGATCCTATTGCCGACCCGGCAAGACGCAGCGGACCAGCCAACGTCTGAACGCAGCACTCATCGCCGCTGTCACGGCTGGCGAGGTAATCGACATATACACCGCCCATCCTCCAGACCAGACGTGGAACGGCATGCCGATGAGCGGCGATGCTGGCCTCGAACTGGGCCTGATCGAAGCGTTCCACCTTCCATGGAACATCCGTGGTGCTCGAAGTTAGACTCCGAAGTCTTCAAGGAACTCCGACGCAGGGTTTACGCCTGTCACCAGTAGGTGATCACGGGCGCGGGTGCACGCGACGTAGAGCAGGTGCCGCTCGGTATCGTAGACCTCTTGCAGGTCGGATTCGTCGGCCACGCGCTCGATGCGATCCTGATCGGGGATCACCTCGTCGTCGCAGGCCATCACGACTACGGCCCTGAACTCCAGTCCCTTGGCCAAATGCATCGTGCTGACCGCCAGCTTGTTCGGTTCGGCCTCCACCTTGTCGCTGAGTTCGACGGCCGCCGCGCCGCTTAACTTGGCTGCCGCTCGGGCGCGCTTCATCTCGGCGTCAGATCGAACGAACAGGCCGATTTCGTGCGGGAGGCAGCCCTCGGCGAGCCGGGTAGCGATCCAAGCGCCGACAGCGGTCTGCTCGTTGCCGATGTCATCGAAGGTCTGAACGATAGGTTCGGCGCCGTCGAACACCGACACCGTGCCGCGTCGGCTCTCGGAGACCCCATCTACGTCGGTCACGGTGATCGGCAGCAGACGGTCTGCGTGCGACCTAATCTGGTGCGAGGTGCGGTAGTTGATTCGCAGCGTCGAAGATCGACCCCGAACGTCGAGGCCGAGCGACTTCCACGAGAACGGCTGCTGGAAGATGCGCTGGCCGATGTCGCCAGCGAAGAACAGAGCTTCAGATCGTTCCTTCGCCAGAGCGCCGAGGAAGCGAGCCTCCGCGACGCTGATGTCTTGAGCCTCGTCCACCACTACAAAGTCGAACGGTGCGGCCGCGCCGCTGCCGTAGTGATCCGCCAGACGACCAAAGACATCGGCCCACGTCACCAGCTTGCGATCACGCAGTCCTGCGCGGACCTGTTCGAACACAGCCCACAGGGTCTCACGCTGATTGCCGCCAATCCGAGTCTTGCGGCCCAGCCGAGAGACGTCACGGTAGTCCTCCCAAGACGTCAGTCGCCACGCATCGACGACATCAGTCCATTCGCCGAGCAGGAAGCGCGGGGTGAAACGCGCTTCGGCGATGTCTTCGGCCGCCTTAGCGATCAGCGACTGGAGCACGTTGGCCGATGCCAAAGTCGGTTGACCGAATAGCTGTGCGTAGAGGTCGTAGCCCACACCAGTCAGGGCCTGCACATGGATGCGCCCGGCGATCTCCGGCTGGTTGCCGGTCAGGTGCGCGAGCTTACCCTTCAGCGCGTTCGCCAGCGCCTTAGAGAAGGTAGTCAACAGGACGCGGGAGGTAGGGTTTGCACGCGCCAGATGGACGGCCCGATGTAGCGCCACGATGGTCTTGCCGGTGCCCGCCGATCCGGTGACCCGTGCAGGGCCGGAATAGGCACGCTCTACCGTCTCGCGTTGGGCTGGGTGCAAAAACACCGCCCATTTCTCCCATGGAGAATCGAGCGCGCGCTCCAGTTCCTCGATGTTGGTGAGAATGCGGAAGCGACGTTGGGCGTCCGGGTGCTCGAATGGATCAGCGTCGGGCGCGACCGGCTCAGGCGGGGCGGGTTGTTCCCCGACTGCCAGTTTCAGCAGCGCTTCCTGTGCCTCCTGCGGGAGGTGTTCGAGCAGGTCGAACAGGGTGGCCTCGGTCGCCCGACGCACGTCATCGACCCATTCCTCCGGCACGCCGAAGGCCATCAGTTCGAACTTGCGGAGATTGTCGAACAGCAGCGGCAGCGGCTTGGCGGTAGGCATCGCGACCGGCGCCGGCGCAGCCGGTTGCGCAGGTGGCGATGGCAGTTCTTCTACCCGTTCGCGCACCTCGACCAACTGCATGGCACCGGTCGTAGGATGGCGTTCGATCTTGCGGCGCTCGGCCCAGCGATAGGCGTCGTCATGGTGATCGACATAAGCCAGCAGAATGCTGCCGGGCGTGCGGTGAACGATCACTCGGATATCGGCGTTGACCCGCACCGACCAGAAGTTCGAGTCCTTCGCCCGATCCAGCTTGTGGAAAGACAGGCCCGGCGACGACGGGTTCATCTGGAGATCAAAGGCCGTAGTTTTCACGGCCTTCTGCTCCTGCCCGGTCAACCGTGCGAGGCTTTCGGTGAAGGTGTCGGCGATGCGGAAATCCATCAGCGCACTCGATTGCGAATGACGAAGCGGTCGAAGGCGATGGCGGGCACATGCACGCGCAGGGCTTCACCCAGCTTTGAAAGATCGGGATCAGTGATGGCGCCCGGTCGAAGGACGGTCACATGGGGTTGGTAGTTCCGCGCACCAAAAGCGCTGTTGCGGCGGTCGCTGCGCTGACGTGTCCCCAGCGCTCGAACGCTCTCTAATCCGTAGAAGCGACGACGCAGCGTCTCCAGCGCCCTCGTCGCGCCGTCCGCCCGACGAATTCGAAGACCGATGGAGCACCGGCGGGGATCAATATCATCGCGCGGATTCTCACCGCCCGGCGCCATCGCCATCATTCGAAGCTCGCTGCCCGGCACGGAAATCTGAATGGTCTCGGTCCCGTCCGCAACGCCCATCGGTCGCCGTGCGTGATAGACCGTGACGTGCATGTCCCGGCACACCAAGGCTGCGCGAATGCCGCAGCGCTGGATGAAGAAATCGCGCAGCAATGTCTCGCTGGCGGTGTCGAGGAACGCCATCGCATAGAGGCTGTGCTGGGTCGGCTTTGTCAGGGTCGATGTCGTCATGGTCAGCCGACGAAAACCCGCTCGCGATGGTAGGCGAGATACTCGGATAGCCGTCCGCTCGGCTTGCGTCGAAGCGCTTCGCCGACGCCCCACACGGACTTGGCTTCCTTGCTGATGGCCTTCGCCACCATCATCCGACCATCGTCTCCGAATGAGATCAAACCTCGGTCGAACAGCGCGTCCAGATGCGCGGCGAGCATCAGGCCATTCTCGTTGTCCAAACGCTGGGTATTATTCGAGGCTGCCCAAGGCCGGACGTGCGAAGCGCGCAGCAGTTCCGGAATGGTGCAGCCGGTGACGGCGCAACCGCCGTTCCATGCCCCCATCAGTTCCGAGCGGAACGCTCCCTGCCCAATCCGCGCCTGAATAAGCGCTGCACGGACTGTCGTAGAAGCCGAAGACGCCTCTCCGACATCGTAGGCGACATCAATCGACGAGCCAGCCCACACCTTCAGCCTGTCAATCGTCGCTTGTCCTGCCGACGACGGAATCTGCGCCAGCACACGCTGGAAGATCGACCGGTCAATCGGCTGATAGGAGCCATACATGGCGACCAGCCGCTTCTTGCCGGTGAGGGCTTCTGCGCTCAGCGGGACCGGCTCATAGAGGGGAAGATAGAGGTCGGCGGGACAAGTCCAATTCAGCAGCCAGTGGAAGTCCCTTCGCCACTCCTGAAAGAACTTCCTGCGGTTCCCATCAAAGGCATCGCGAACCGACTTGAGCGCCCATGCCTCCTCGCCCATCGCATCGGCATTCAGGCCCAGTCGTCTGATGAGGTCTAAACGAACGGGGCGCTCGTCCTCGCTCATGAGAGGCATGCAGCCAGCGGCGACACCGACCAAGAACTGCTGGCCCTTGTGCGAGGCGATCAGCATCAAACCGATCAGCCCGGCCTGCGCCTCCAAGTCTTGGGTGCCCAGTCCCTCGGTGTGGAACACTTTGAAGCGATCAGCGCCTTCGCCATAGGCGAGTTCAGGCGCGTTGTTCCACTCCTCGTGCCCATAGCCATGGTCTTTTGGGAAGCCGCTGGTGAACTTCCCGCCCGATGGCCCGCGATAGCCATTGCTGTTCCAGACCACGGGTTTGAAATAGAACGGCATCAGGCAGTCACCGCCTTCGCCTTGATCCAGTTGTCGGATTCATGGTGCCGGGTGCCGAGCAGGTAGACCCCGCTGTGAACGTCGGTCAGCGACCATCCCGTGCAGCCTGCGAGCAGCGATTGGAGAAGCGCGTTGTTCGTATAGAGCACGCCCGGCTCAAACGAATTTCCGTCGATGCCTGCCGTGTCAGGTGCAGTCGTCACGAGGCCCGCGTCGTGCAGGATCGACAGGCCAGTGAAGATCGGGCCGCCGGGCGGCAATACCGGCTTTGGCTCCATCTGCATCGCGGCCAACATCGGTTTGGAAAACAGCGCCGTCATGAACATGGCGGTCGCATTCCAACTGCCGATGTAGGGCGGTCGGTCAGTCGGATGGACAATGGGGGCGAGCCACCGTTGCTGTGCGCGGTCCATACGGTCCAGCGTGTCGGGCAAGGTCGAGGGCAGAACGACCTTCTGGAACAGCGCATTGCCGCCCCGCAACGAGTTGATGATCGGCTCTGGGCCGCGTTCGAGGCAGAAGCTTCCGGCGGTCTTCAGGTCATCATCGTTGATGTGTTCCAAGGCGCCTATGGCAGCCTCGGTGAAGGTCAGATCGACCTTCGCGAGGTGGCCCCAGCACAGGCCCAGCGCGAAGCAGACATGCCAAGGATTGGCGTCTGGAAAGGCGGCGAGGTGTTCCTGAATTTCCTCGCTGGCGCCTTTGTTCAGCGTCTGACCGTAGAACTTCAGAAGCTCCAGCGTCTTACCGCGAACCGGGCCGCCTTTAACGCCGCCGCCCTTCTCGCACAGTTCGTTGAACTGTCGCTGGAGGTCGTTCACCGGTTTGGAGATCAGAGCTTTCATCAGCGAGCCTCAAACACCTTCATCACCTCGTCGCCGAGGTGATTGATGACCTTGACGGCGATGCGGCCGGAGGTCGGTTTGGGGAATGGGCGGCTGGTGTCGCTATTCAGGCTGGACCACGCCTCCTCGTCGATCTCGGCCTTCAGAGTGCTCTTCAGCGCCTTGTAGGGGTCGTTGGCGCCGAGGAAGTAGGCATGGCGGACGAAGAAGCTCTCTTCGTTGTAGTCGGTGTCCAGCATCCATAGGGCGATGCCGTCAGTGTCCTC
This sequence comes from Brevundimonas sp. EAKA, assembly GCF_000698025.1. Lineage (NCBI taxonomy): Bacteria > Pseudomonadati > Pseudomonadota > Alphaproteobacteria > Caulobacterales > Caulobacteraceae > Brevundimonas > Brevundimonas sp. EAKA. Next base: position 17,275 of record NZ_JMQR01000025.1, read on the forward strand.
GGACACGACCTCGCCGGTTTGGGGTTTGAAGACATCGACGCCCGACACCTTCACCCGGATCAGGTCGGCACCGTCCGCGTCCTTGCCCGCGTCCTTGATCTGAATGTCCGGTTCGCCAAAGATGACAAACAGGTTGCCCGCGCCGGTCGCGGCCAGATCGCCCGCCATGTGCAGGTCCGGGTTCATGCGCGCACGCAGGACCGGCACGCGTCCAAGCTTGGAGAACTCGGCGGAATGGGCGTCGTAGTTGAAGGCGCAGGCGACCAGAACATCGAACCCTGCGTCTCCTGCTTCGCGAGCCGCTTGAACAAGATCAGGTCGTGACACAGTGCCAAACTCAGGGCCGACGAATATGCCTGCACGCTTCTCGACATCGCCTTCAAGATAACGGCCCTCGGCGCAGATCAGGTCGCCGGGCCAGCCAATCAGGCTGGTGAAGGTGATCCGGTCTTCCTTGTGTGCCTGCTGAACACCCGCGACTCGCAGGTTCTTCAGGATCATGCTGGCAAAATCGTCAGCGCCTTCGAACGCCAGCCCTTCGTCACCGACGCCTGCACCCGAGAGGTTGAGGAGTTCGTCATCCGGTCCCACGGCCAGCGTGATATGGGGCGACAGGCTTTCGACTGTGAATGGACCGGCTACACGGACCTTGGAGTTGTCGGTGTAGGGCTTGTCGTAGAGGTATTCGAACTCCGCTTTGGCGGCGATAGAGGCGTCGATCTCGCTCTGGCGGGCGATCCTCGCCCCCCAAAAGCGCGTCAGAGCCTCTTTAGCCGAGGCGGGCCAACCAGCGGGCGCATCGCGCGGGATTTCCCACTCCATGAAGCCATTCGCGGGAGCCGTATCGCCGGATGGAAGCACGACCTCGCCACTGGAGGTGAAGTCGATCTGTGTTCCTAAGCGCCCCCCCGTTTCGACTTTGAACGGCGTCGTATGACCTTCGAGCGCACTGTTCAAGGTCGCGACGGCCGCCTCGACGGATGGCTGCATCTGCTCCCAGATCGCGTCGATCTCGGTGTTAGTTGCGATGTCCCGCAGAGTGATATGAGGCACGCGTTCATAGACGAAACCCTGCCGGATAGAGCCGTAGGTGGCCACCGTCTTGGGCGGGCTGCGCGTGATCTCAGCTTCTTTCCGCTGACCCTCTACGCTGTCAGCGAGCATATAATACGGATAGCGTGCACCCATCAGCCGTGACCGAGCGAGGGCAATCGCTACACGCGAAGTGTCGATGGTGATCCAGCGCCGCCCCCATTGCTCCGCCACATATGCCGTCGTTCCCGAACCACAGGTCGGATCGAGCACGAGGTCGCCGGGGTCGGTAGCCATTAGGATGCAGCGTTCGACCACCTTGGAACTGGTTTGAACTACGTAGACCCGAGGATCAGCGAAGCCTGACACGCCTGTATCTGACCAAACATCAGTGATCGGAAATACGGGAAAGTCGTCCAACTTCCGCACATATCGCGGTGTGCTTCCCAAGAGCATCACACGATCTGCCGCTTTGACCCGGAACATTCCTTCAGTCGTCGTCTTCCAGCGCTGGTTTGCCTGCTTAAGCACAATCCGGCGACCATAGAGGCTCAGCGGATAGTTCGTCGTCGTCGCGAATCCGGTGGAGGTAATGTTGTCGTGGGATATGACTTTCCAGTTGTCTGGGACCTCCTCGGATGACCGAAGCGACCGCCTAACCGTCCCGTCCTCGCTTTCAATCCAGCCGAACTGGGTGGCTCCTTCTGATCCTGCCTGTTTGAGATTGAAAACTCGCCTGAACTTAGTGGACTCTCGGCTTTTGGCGTAAAAGAGGATATGATCCTTAGATGTTGCAAGAAAGTCGGATGCCAGACCAGCTGTTTTTTTGAAGTCAATCTGGCTTATATAGTTTTCTTCGCCGAATACTTCATCCATTACCGCCCGAACACGGTGCACGTTTTCATCGCCAATCTGGACGAATATCGAGCCAGTATCGGCCAGCAGATCACGCGCTACGAGGAGGCGATCTCGCAGGTAGGTGAGGTAGGAGTGAATGCCGTCTCGCCATGTGTCGCGGAATGCGCGGACCTGTTCTGGCTCTCGGGTCACATGGTCCTTGGCACCGTCCTTCACATCGCGCGAGGAAGTGGACCACTGGAAGTTCGAGTTGAATTTGATGCCGTAGGGTGGGTCGAAGTAGATGCACTGGACCTGACCGCGAAGCCCCTCGCGTTCCGCCAGAGATGCCATCACTGACAGGCTGTCCCCCGAGATCATCCTGTTCGACCAGTGCAGGTCGTGCTGGTAAAACTCTGTCACGGCCTCCTTGTCGGGCAGCCCGTTGAAGTCGGCGAACAGGTCTGGGATGGCGTCGTCCGCTTCGGCCTTGCGCGCCTTCGTCTGGCGCTTCAGATCGTCTATCAGCGCCTTGGGATGCATCTTCTCTTGCACATACAGCGGCGGTGCCTGAACGATGAGGTCGGACCAGTCCTGCTCATCCTTGCCGCGCCAGACCAGTTGCGGATCGAGGTCACGGTTGCGGCGCTCGTAGGCCACCTGCACGGGCGACTTATCCTCCTCCCGCATCAGCGACTCGAACTCGGCGGTCGGGATGTTGATCCGTGTGGCGTCGTGCTTCAGCGCCTCGATGGAGATCGGCTTCTTCGCCATGTCAGGACTTCTTACGCTTGGTGGTCATCGGGGGCAGGACATCGTTGCCGATCTCGTCCTGTAGCTCGGTCGCGAGTTGGTGCAGGTTTTCGCGGAAGGCCGGTGGAAGCAGGCCGAGAAATGAGCGGCTCTCCTCCACCTCATGGGTCGCCGATCCCCGCGCCCCGCGCGCCATCAGCAGGGAGTCAATGATGCGGGAGGCGGGAAGGCTCGGCAGGACTGAGGCGGCGACGACCGGCTCTATCCGCGCGACCACCTCATTGAAGTCGCCCTTGTCCAGCGCCTTGTAGAAGGCTTCGAACTGACGGCGGCGATTCCAGTGAGCGGGGACACCCATCCCTTTTGCGGCGAACCTGTCGAACAAGGTCCAGCGCTCTGGCTTCAAGAACCAGATGAACTTGCTGACGCCAGAAACCTGTAGCTTGTCGGTCCATCCCACGCTCTGGGCAGCCTCCGCCTTCTCAATGCACAGGTTTGCACGTTCCTGAAGGCTTGCGGGCCAAGCGGCTGCGGCTTCTCGCAACAAGCCAATCATGCCGGTGGCGGATACATCCTCGCCTTCCTGCTGGTCTTCCGGCTGGAGCAAACCGCGATTGACGTTGTAGCGAACCGCCACACGCCGCAGTAGCGGTTCGGTGAAGTCTCCATTGGCCTCGACTGCGCCGAGGAATGGACCGTCTACAGCGAGCCACCAACGCGCATAAGCGAGCGTCGCCCAGTAGACCTGATTGTCCGCCCATGCGCCGCTCATGTCAGTTCCTTCACCGGCGCGTTGGCGCGGAACAACTGGATCAGCTTTTTGAACTCGTCTTCCATCTCAAAGACGGCCGTGAACTCGGCGAAAGCCCAGCGACCGAACTTGCCGAGGTTGTTCACTCCCGGCACCCAGTAGGCGTTCATGGTGTTCGCCTTGGCTACCGCGTCCTCCTTCCGATAGCCCTTGGTCTCGACGATCAGGTTCAGCGGATCGGCGTGGCCATCGTCGATCTGGACGATGAAATCGGGGCGATACTTCTTCGGCTCGCTGCCCATTAGGTAGGGCACTTCGAGGCCGAGGTTGTGGTTCTTCACATAGGCCCGGACGTGATCGGTCGTCTCCGCGATCCGGCAGAACTCGGCCTCCCAGTCGCTGTCGCAGACCACCCAGTTGATGTGGCAGTAGCGCGGGTCCGTCTTCCAGCGGTCGGCCTTGGACGTGTTGAAGTTCACATAGGCCGTGGAGCCGGTCGAGTTGTAGGCGTCGAGGATCGCTTTCACCGGCCGCTCGCCCGCCAAGCTCTCGACGATGGCAGCCTTGATCCGCTCGGCCGCCATGTCGGCGATTTCCTGATAGGCCAGTTGCGCCGGGAAGGTGCCCCCGGAGCAGCGCAGATAGCCGCCGTCCAGCCACTGCTTGGTGATCCGTTTCAACTGGCCAAACAGCGCCAGCTTCGGCTCTTCGCCGGGGTCACGAAACTTGGTGTAGAGCAGGTGCTTGGCGAGGTGGAACAGCAGGCTGGAAGACCGCATGTCCTCCAAATGGTCCAGTGTGAGTTCGGCACCTTCGCCGATAATCCCTTGGTTGCTGGTCTTCGACGGGCCGACCAGATCGGGCGTCAGATCGAGATAGGAGTTCGGGCCGAACTCGGCCTCAAGCCGAGTGTCGGGCAGTTCGACTCGGTATCCTTCGACGCGCGGGAAAACGATCTCCAGCGTGTCGCGCTCCGGCCGCACGGCGTGCACACGCACCGTCTCTCGTGGCTTGGCGGGCGGTGCGATGACCGGCTTGGCGGCGAAGTCGAACGGGATGCCGAGGATGTCGGCGTATTCGACGTTAAACAGGCCATCTTCGTTCAGTTCGTAGGACTGGCGGCGCAGCCCCCGACCGACGACCTGCTCGCACAGAAGCTGGGTGCCGAAGGCGCGGACGCCGAGGATATGGGTGACGGTGTTGGCGTCCCACCCCTCGGTCAACATCGAGACGGACACAACGCAGCGCACTTGCTCGCCCAGACGCCCCTTCTTGCCGACCGTGTTCATGACTTCGCGCAGCAGGGTGGCGTCGTCGATGGTCTCGCCCGCGCGGATGTCGCCGGTGCGCTGGACCTCAGCCTGACGGAACTGCTCGATCTCATCCGCAGCCATGGCGCGGAAGTCCTTGTCGAGCGCTTCACCCGATTCCAACTGCTCGCTGTCGATCAGGATGGTGTTCGGGCGGGCGAACCGGTTGCCGTAGTCGTCGTAGTTTCGGAACAGTTCGAGTCGGCCGTTGTGCAGCGTCTGCGAGCCGTCGTCGCCCTCGCGGAAGAACCCCGAGATGTATTTGTAGACCAGTTCCGAGGTGGCGGTGTTGTTGCACACCACGATGAACACCGGCGGCACGCCGATGCCCTCGGCCTCCCATAGCTCGAACGTCTTCTTGTAGTGGCCGTAGAGGGCGTCCAGCGCCGACAGAAGCTCGGACGGCAGGCTGAGCGGGTCCAGCACCTTCCCGGCGCCGCGTCCTTTCTTCGGCATGTCCTTGCCGATGTGCTCCCACAGATTTCGGAACTTCGGTGTGTCGCCGCCCGGCACGTTGTCGGCTACGGGCACGCGAGGTAGCTTCACGATCCCGCATTCGATGGCGTCCATCAGCGAGAAGTCGCTCATGGTCCAAGGGAACAGAGTGCCTTCAATGTAGCCCGAGCCGCGCAGGAAGAAGGGCGTGGCCGATAGGTCGTAGACCATCGACAGACCCAGCTTTTTCTTCACCGTCTCCAACCCGGTAATCCACATCCGGGCGGCTTCGTTGTCAGCCTTGGCGGCATCCTTATCGTCGCCGCTGAGGTCTGCTTCAGTTTCGCCGAGCGCATCCTGAACGCGGGCGCGATAGCAGTGGTGAGCTTCGTCGTTCAGAACGACGATGTTCTTCATCCCCATCAGATCGGGCATGACCCGCTGGAGCATCTGCCCTTCGGTTTCCTGCGTCTCCAACTTCTCCTTGCGCCAGCCTTCCAGCGCCGTGCGGGTGCCCGCCGCCACCTTGGCTCGCTCGCGCTGTTTGAAGGCGTGGTAGTTGGTGATGACGATCTTGGCGCGGTCGATGTCTGCCAACATGTCGGGCGGCACAATCTCGCGGGTCCGGTAGTAGCTTTCCTGATCGTTGGGCAGGAGCACCCGCAAACGGTCGCGGATGGTGATGCCCGGCGCCACGATCAGGAAGCCGCGCGAGAACATCTTGCTGTTGGGATGGCGGACAGCGTTGACGGTATGCCATGCGATCAGCATCGACATGACCGTCGTCTTTCCGGCTCCTGTGGCGAGCTTGAGCGCCATGCGGATCAACGCCGGATTGGCCTGCGCGTTAGCGCCCTTGATGTGGTCCCAGAACTTAGAACCACGCGCACCAAGTTTCGGCGCGACTTCCGTCAGCCAGATAACGGTCTCGACCGCTTCGACCTGACAGAAGAAAGGGCGGACGCCCTGAAACTTATGGTAGCGCCAATGCTTGAGCAGCCGTTCGGTCTCGGGCGTGACCAGCCAGTCCTTCGCGTTCGGCAGGTTGCGCCACGCATCGACGTGCTGGCGCACTTCGTTGATGATTGGCGTCGGGTTGTATTCCTGATCGGCCGACGACAGGTCGTCGCCCGCGTCGAAGGCCATCTCTGTCTGAGTGACCTTCTTTTTCCGCTTCTTAGGTTTGGGGACGGGCGTGATTAGATCGGAGTGACGCCGCGCCTCGACGAGGTTCCCGGTCGGCTGGCCTTCAGCATCCAGTTCCCAATGCAGTGTGGGTCGCTCGTAAGGCGAATTGAGGATAGGGCGTTGAAAAAACTGGTCGGCCAATCCCGATTCCCCCGAAGCGATGACCATTTGGTCTTATCACCAGCGGGCAATTCGGTGTGACACAAATCCCCTCGCTCATGCTGAGACAGCTTCGCTACTTGCAGAGGTGTCCGTCAAGAACGGTCGTGCGACTTCTGCGAGAAATTAACCCCACTCCAATTCGCCGGTAAAGTTTCGGTAGCTCTTCCACCCATCGCAGCTTCCAACTTCGTCGATGCGGGGGACGCCGAGCGCATCACACTTAGCTTCCACCTCTGCAAACAGAGCCAGTGGGACGGGTCTATTGCGCTCAATGTGGACATCGCGCAGCAGCCACCCTCTGCCTTGCGTCAGCGGGCGAAACTCGACAAGGCAATCTTCCCTAAACTCGGCCAAAGCCATCTTTCCTGCCGCTACATCAGCCAGCCGGTAAGCGAGGCAGTTTCGGTGTTTCCGTCCAGCTTCCAGCAGTTCGCGCATCGAGGCGAGCGGCCGAAGTTCGTTGTCGCCAGCAGTGATCGGATGCTCTGGAAGTCGATCCGCGCGGCGCAGAAGGCGGTCGAGCAGTCGCGGAAGCGTCGATGTCGGCCGCATCGCCGCGATAGCATTCGCTACCACTTCATCGGTCGCGCGGGTGGAGACAGCCTGAACGAAATCGACGGCGCGATTGAAAGTCAGGGCCTCGCCGGTTGTGTCGATACGGCCCAACGTGTTGGCGTGTCGCCAGCGGTCGTCCAGTGCGGAATAAACAGCCAACTTCCGGCCGGTGATCCTGCCATCGCGCAAAGCCTCGACACCTACAGAGCCATCGCCCGCTGCGACGGCATGGAGCAGCATGTAGTCCTGAGGGCGGCCGAGCGGACGCTCGCCAATGCGTTCGAGAAGACCTGAGAAGCCTTCGGGCACTTGGTTGAAGGCGTGGCGCAGGATGTCGCTCGCGCGGCCGTGACGGATGACCTCTGCGAGCGGCGCCGGAAACAGGTCGTCGCCGATAGTGAAGTCACCGCCCCTAACGTCATTGACCGCCAGAGCCGCGAAGATCGCCTGACGACGCTTCGGCGCGGCGGTGAGCACGCGAGCGATGAGGCCGGGGACCTGATCGTCCAGCTTGATCAACTGCTCGGTCACCCATCCCAACAGTCCGCCCTCAAGCATTGAAGCGCTCCCATGGGAAGCGGCCCTGACCCTGCGCGTTAGGGGCGACCTGAAAGGCGACCCATCGCCATTTCCGCGTCTCGGCGGGCGTAGTTGGGAGATCGAAGACGATACGCTGAGGGTCGTTGGTCAGGTCAGCAAGGATCGCTCGAACTGCGATTTCGTCGGGCATGACGACCGGCACGGTCACATGCTCTTCCGCCTCCACCGGAGGATCGACGAACAGCCATTCAGTCGTCGAGAGCCACCGGTGAGGCCCAGCGACATCATTCAGGAATGCTTCGAGTTCGAAGCCGTCGATCTCGCCCGCATCGTCAAGAACGACGCGGACGGCGAGGCATCGCAACGGCTTTTCGACCGGCGCCAAGCGACCTCCTTTGCTGTGGAAGTTTCAGGCTCTCATAGAAGTCGAATCCGTCAACCAGATCAGGTCGGCTTTGCTTTCTTCAGCTTCGGATTGCCCGGCTGACCGACCTCGCGCCCGGCCGCTTTCGCCGCAGCCCCCCGCTTGTCGCGTCCACGCTTGGCCGCCTTCTCGTTGCGGTCGGCCTGCTTGTCCTTCTTCTCCTGATCCGTGGGACCGTCTGACTTCCGACGCACCGTCATCAGACCCGCTTCCGTCACAGGGACGAGTTCGATGGTGCTGAACAGCAGGTCCTCGAAATGGCTCTTCAGCCGTTCAGCCTGAACCTTTTCGTAGACGTAGATATCGTAGGCGCGGTCGAACGCCGGATCACGGATAGCGCCCCGCATGACGAACTGTCGGATGAGTTCATCTTCACGCGCGCGCTCGATGTGACCCTTGGTGAGGCCGAACACCGCCATCATGCTCCTGTCGGCCTCCGTCGCCTTGCCACTGAATATGATGGCGCAGTGCTGACGCTTCCGGTGCTTGTTCAGACCCGCCGCACTGGCCGCAATCAGGTCGCCCTTCAGCCGATGCTCCATCAGGTTCTGGACCACGGTGTTGCCCGACCAGAACGACGCCTTGGGCAGTTTCTTGGCCAGATGATCGCAGACATGCTTGATCTGAAGCCGACCGTCCGACGTGTCCCAGAAGGCGGTCGAGCCGCGATGGCCTTCGGTGAAATAGTGGATGTTGATGGACGGCTGGCCTGAGCGAATAACGGGGACGTCGCGCTCATCGAATGCCAGCAAGTCGTCGAACAGGGCCTTGGCGCCGAGATAGCCGACGCTGCTGGTGTAGCCCGATCCCCCGATCTGCACAGAGGCAAATCCGGCAAGTTCCAGCGGCGACCAGATCGAGAACCAGTCGATGTCGTCCGTCGCATCCCAATCAGGCGTTCGGACGAAGACGCGCGCCGGATTGGCCGCCTGTTTATAGAACTCGACCAGTTCCTTGGCACCGAGGCTTCCCTGAAGCGATTTCCAGCTTGGCTTGTCGCCCTTGAGACTCAGCGACGCCCAGTCGTGCCCCGGCTTGCTGTGCACGGCGAACCGCTCCTTCAGGGCCGTCCTCATCTCGCGGATGTTGAACGTCCCGGCCTGAACGGCGGCGGGTGCCTCGTCGATACGGGCATGCCACCCGGCGAAGGCCGACAGATCGCTGCCCATCATCGTGTCATGGGTGGTCAGTATGACGGCGTGACGGGCGCCGTTGGCAATCAACTTATCTCGGGCGACTGTGAGCCGTTCGGCGGCCTTGCCCTTGCCGCCGCGCTTTGAATGGATCGGCCATATTTCGAGATGCGGCGCGTCCTTTCTGAATGCCTCGACCTGTTCGTCGATGAGTTCATGGGTCGGAGAGGCGAATAGGTAGAGGCCGGGATTAGCGATGGCTTCCTCGCGCATCACCGTGCTCTTCCCGCTCCCTTGCGGTCCCGTCAGCACGGTCACCTTCATCTTCGCCACGCCCTGCTTCCCCACGCTCATGCTGATCCTTCCTCACCCCTGCCTCGGACGGTCTGAAGGAAGGGTTCAGGGGCAACCCATTCGCAGCGTGCTTATAGAGAAAGGTGCGAATGGGTTGTCGGGCCGGGTTCTCGACGAGGAGCCGAGGTGAAGGGATCGGACCAGATCAATCTGCGACCTACTGATGAATGATCGGCCGTGGATCGAGGAGGCGGAAGGCCGAGGCGATCTGCGGGACATCATCGTCAGGAGCGGACGACCGCTGAAGGCGGTTGGCCGTCCCGGCGATAGAACACCATAGCCCGGTCGGACGAGCCGCGTCCGTCGCTCTGCTCCGGCCACGACGTCGTTCGGCCAGACCATGAACGACCCGACTGGGCGTCGGGCCGTTTCATTGATCCGCCGATGTTGAAGACCTCGATCTCGTCGGCGCCAAACAATTCAGGTGACGAGGCCGAAGGCCGATCAAGCACGCCGCGAACGGGTTGGAATCTGGCGTCTCAAAATCTGGTGTGAATCGGCACCTGCCGCAGCGGCGTTTCCGGCGCGCGATCTGCCATCGTCAGAACCATGTGGTTCGAGACAGGCGCCCAGCGTGGCCGGAACGACAGCAATCTGTTAGGTGGCCAGTGATTGTCTGGGGGCGGAACTTGAACACATCCATGAAGCTGGCTGCGCTTTCGTTCGCCGCTGTATGTTCGGCGATTGCCTTGGCGAACGCCGCTGACGCTCAAGTCGCTGGTCGAGCGTCCGACAGGGACGTCATCGAACTGACGGCGGACAACTTCTGCCGCAGCCAGAACAGTCCGCCCGACGTGCGGGAAATGCTCGACCGCCTTCGCATCACACCTGCCAGCCTGTGTCAGTGCATTGTGACGGAGGTTTCCTACTCGATGGACCGAACTCAATTGGGCGCAGATTGGGCGGACTTCGCTTATCGCAGCCACGCCGCTGGAAACACGCTTCCCCAGAACGCGCGCGACCAGCGGGCCTTCACCGGCTTCCAGAACGCTTACAGGCAAGCCAATCGGACATGTGCTTCTCGCCTCGCACGCTGAACGCTTCGGCCGCAGACAACATCTGCATCATGAGGGTCGCGCGGTGATTACGGCCGCTATTCACCGCATAATCTGCGGCGAATAGGCTGGAGCCTTCGGAGGACAGGGCGGGGCATGTCGAAGACGGGCACATATCTTGGCGGGAGCACCATCCTCGGCTGGTCCGGTGCACCCCGCTCGGCAGCGAGAAAGCGAAGCGGCGGAAAGGGCCTGCTGGCTCGGGAAGTTGAAGCCCACGAACCGACGCTCCAGCGGTCGGAACATATGCCGCCGCCGGGACCGGCTCCTGTTCACGCTCGCAAGCCGTCTGCCCCGAAGCCTGCACAAAAGAAGAAGCCGATCTCGGCAGCCGAACTCGTCCACTTCAGCTTCGGCGGCCGTTCCAAGGATCGCGTGCTGGACGATCTCGAACCCATCGTCTGGAAGCTGGCCGAGAATGGATTCCGCAAACCGGCCGACGTCGCACGCCTCCTGAACAAGCAAGGGGTGAAGACCGCCTGCGGCGAACAGTGGAGCACCCAACTCGCGTGGCGCCTGCTCGATCTCCTGTTCGAGCGGCGCCGACAGCGGAGAGCCGCCCGACCGTCGAAGGCGCCCGCCACTCCTCGCGCCCCTTCGACATCGAAGGCGCCGCTATCGAGCGAAGAGATCGCACGCCGACTATCTGCGCTGGGGCGAGTAGCCCGGTCTGATTGACGCCCCGACGATCCGCAGCCTCTACGTCAGTCGCCGATTGACCGGCACCTGACCGCTCGGCTTACGCCCCATCAACCGGGCAACGACGCTGATCAGCCAAGCCCACCACGACTGCCGACGCTTGCCCTCGCTGTTGAAGGCATAGGGGTAAGCGTGCGCGTCGCTGTCGATGTCGCCGGTCGGCTGGGCCACGCGAGCCTGATAGTCGGCTTTGAACGCCTTGAAGTCCTTGTAGACGACGTAGGAGAGGTAGCCCGCCACGCCCAGCGCGATCAGAGCCGGTGCCAGTTTGGAGACGGTCACGGCGAAGCCTTTGGCTCCAGCCGACCCGACCCCTGCCGCGCTCAACATCTCAACGACCGGCGCCGGGATGCCGTGGAAATAGCAGTAGGCTCCGGCCGCCACGACCGCGACCGTAGCGGCTCCTGCGAGAATGGGCATGGTGGCAGGAGCAGAAGCCACGGACACCGCTGTCGCCGACATCTGGGACAACACACCGGCAGCGGTGACGAACCCCGACACCACCTTTGCCCCGACGAGCGTGCCGCCGAGATAAGACCCGCCATAAGACAGGATCGCACCGCCAGACGAATGCGCCACCAGAGCGAGACCGCCCACCGTTAGAATCGCCATGCTGCCCCGCCGATCTGATTGACGCCCGAACGATCCATGACATCGTCTGGGAGATGAAGAGAGCAGGTCTTTACCTCCGCGTCAGCCAAGATTCCCAGACGACCGAGAACCAGCGGCGCATCCTGATGGAGGTAGCCGAACGGTCGGGCTGGACCGTCGTCGAGGTGTTCGAGGATGCGGGGTTCAGCGGCGCCAAGGGCCGGGACAAGCGGCCCGCCTTCGACGCCCTCCTGAAGGCTATCCATCGTCGGGAGATCGACATGGTGGCGGCGTTCGCCGTCGATAGGCTCGGAAGGTCGCTGCCCGATCTGGTCAGCTTCTTGAACGACATCCAAGCCCGTGGCTGCGACCTCTACCTGCACCAGCAGGCCGTGGACACATCGACGCCGAGCGGCCGGATGCTCTTCCAGATGCTGGCGGTGTTCAGCGAGTTCGAGCGCGCCATCATCACCAGCCGGATTAACGCGGGCCTCGCCCGTGCCCGAGCGCGCGGTGTGACCTTCGGGCGCCCCAACCTCTCGCTGAAGGTTCGGCAGAAGGTCCAGAAAGCGTTGGCGGACGGTCACTCGATCCGACAGGTCGCCAAGATCACCGGCGTCTCCTCGGCCTCGGTCGGCCGCATCAAGCGAGCCATGACGCCGGTCGAGGACCGTGAGGAGAGCGTCCCCGCCTGACGTCAGAGACGGTCGTTCAGGACCGTGGACGACGTTGACCCTGAACGCTCCGAGGACTCTCCTTCGCGGCTCGAACATCCGAGTCGCGGAGCATCCTCATGGCCGATGACGGCCCCACTCCCCCTGCCGATAGCCCGGCCTACCAGCACGCCGACGACGACGGCACCCCCGTCCCTGTCGCGTCCACCATCCTCCCTTCTACAGTCAGTCTTCTTCGCCCGTCGCCTCTACGGGCGTTTGTCCGCATGGGCCGGATACAGGCTGCCGATCCCCGCCAGGGTGGCCCGCACGGCCTCGTCGAGCGGGGTGCGCGGTTCGGGGCCGATCAGGGCCTCCAGCCGGGTGTTGGTCAGGCGGACCGGGCGTTTCCACAGATAGGCCATCTCCATCAGTTCGCGCATCAGCGGCACGAAGGGCGCGGCCAGACGCATCACCAGCCAGGGCATGGGCTTGATCGGCAGTTTGGGCTCGCCCAGGACGCGGCGGATGGCGCCGGTCATCCGGGTTCCGTCGGCGTCCCACTGGCCCTCCATGTGGAAGCGGGCGAAAGCCTCCAGGTCGTTGCGTTCGACCAGGCGGACCATCACCTCCGCCACGTCCGGCAGATAGGCCCACTGGTGCCCGACGCCCGGCTTGCCCGGATAGGTGATCGCGGTCGGCCGTTCACCGGCCCTGACCAGGCCCTGGCTGAACCAGTTGTTGGCCGCCTCAGGCCCGAAGAAGTCGCCGGCGCGGACGATCAGCACCTTGGCCCGGCCGCGATCGGCGGCCGCCTTCAGGCGACGTTCCATCTCGACCCGGATGCGGCCCTTGCGGGTCCTGGCGTTCTGGGGCGCATCCTCGGCGATGTCGGGGAAGGCGTCGGGGCCGTAGTTATAGACCGTGCCGGGCAGCAGGATGCGCGCGCCGTTCCGTTCGGCCGCCGCGATGGTGTTGTCCAGCATCGGCAGGACCAGGGTGTTCCAGTTGCGATAGCCGGGCGGATTGACCGCATGGACGATCAGGGACACGCCCTCGGCCGCCGCCGCGACGTCCGCCGCCGACATGGCGTCGCCCCTGATCCAGGCGATCCGCGCGTCGCCGCGCACGCCCTCGGGTCGGCGATGCAGGGCGCGCACCGACCATCCCGCCTTCAGCAGCCGCTCGGCCACCGCCCCGCCCGCGCCGCCCGTGGCGCCCAGAACCAGGGCTGATTTCGTCGTCATGTCGCGCTCCATCCGTTTGATGAAGCCTGTATCGACCGAACGCCGGATCAACGGAATTGTCGAAATATCTGCACCTGCTATACGAAAACCAATGAACAGTGAGCCGAGCTGGGATCTGTATCGCACCTTCCACGCCGTGCTGCGCGAGGGGTCGCTGTCCGGCGCGGCGCGGCGTCTGGACATGAGCCAGCCCAGCATCGCCCGCCATATCGACGCCCTGGAGACGGCCCTGGGCGCCAAGCTGTTCCTGCGCACGCCCCGGGGCCTGTCCCCCACGGACGCGGCGCTGGAGCTGAAGCCCCTGGCCGAGCGGCTGGCCGCGACCTCGGCCGCCCTGCGCCGCACAGCCGAGGGTGGGGGCGGGGGCGGCGCCCTCTCCGGCACGGTGCGGATCAGCGCCAGCGAGGTGGTGGCGGTCGAACATCTGCCGCCCATACTGGCCCGGATGCGTCAGGCCCATCCGGGGCTGGCGCTGGAGCTGTCGCCGTCCAACGCCCTGGACGATCTGTTGCAGCGCAAGGCCGATGTGGCCGTTCGCATGGTCCGGCCCGAGCAGCAGGCCCTGGTTTCGCGCCATGTCGGCGCCCTGGCCATCGGCCTGCACGCCCATCGCGACTATCTGGCGCGACGCGGGACGCCCCGGACCCTGGCCGATCTGAAGGATCACGACCTGATCGGCTATGATGTCGAAACCCCCGCGATCCGGGCTGCGGTCCAGCAGTATCCGGCCCTGAGCCGCGACGCCTTCGCCCTGAGGGTGGACAGCGACGTGGCCCAGCTGGCGGCCATCCGCGCCGGGTTCGGGATCGGCATCTGCCAGACCGTCGTCGCGGCGCGCCAGCCGGATCTGGTCCGCGTCCTGCCCGACGCCTTTCATATGGCGCTGGAGACCTGGATCGTCATGCACGGGGATCTGCGCGGAAACGCCCGCTGCCGCGCCGTTTTCGACGCCCTGGTCGAAGGCCTGTCGAGGATCGTCGGATCCTCGGCGCGGTAGGGCGCGGTAGTCAGTCGGTCCTGAACAGAATCACGGCGGTCAGGCCGCCGCCGGGCGTGGTCTCCAGGCGGACGCTCGCGCCCATCTGCTGAGCTAGGGAACGGGCGATCGCCAAGCCCAGACCGGAACCGCCGGTCTCGCGACTGCGCGACGCCTCGCCCCGCGCAAAGGGCTCGAAGGCCTGGGCCTCGAACGCCGGCGACAGGCCGGGACCGTGATCGACGACCGTCAGCCGCCAGCGGTCGTCGTCGCGTTCGAAGCCGACCTCGGCTGAACCGGCGTAGGTCACGGCGTTCTCGATCAGGTTCTCGAGAATCCGGCGCAGGCCGCCCGTGTAGGCCTGGACCCGTCCCGCCTCCAGCCGTCCCAGGGTCACCGCCTGGCCCAGGGCGGCGCGTTCCCGCACCAGTTCCGTCACCAGTTCGGCGACATCGACGGGGGCGAGGACAGCGGGTCTTTCCTCGCCGCGCGCGACCAGCAGCACATCCTCGATCAAGGTGGCCATCAGGGCCACGTCCCGGTCCGCCCGCGCCCGCTGGTCCGGGTCTTCGATCAGGGCGACCCGTAGCCGAAGCCGGGTCATCAGGGTCTTCAGGTCGTGCGCCGCGGCGGCCAGCATCCGCATGCGCTCGCTGACCAGGGCCTTGATGCGCGCCCGCATGCGGTTGAAGGCCGAGGCCACGCGGCGCGCCTCGGCATGGCCGGTCTCGTCCATCGGCGGGGCGCCGAGATCGCGGGCGAAACGGTCGGAAGCGTCGGCGATGGCCTGGAGGTCGCGGGTCGCCCGATGCACCATCCGCCACACGAGGAAGGCGGCCGTCAGCCCGACCAGCAGGCTGAACACCAGGGCGGCCATGGCCATGCTGCGGCGACGTTGCCCCAGGCCCGGCGCGACCACCAGCCTCTGGCCGTCCGCCAACGCGACCGACACCGCATAGACGGCGGTCTGTCGTCGCTGGACTTGAGGGCGGAAGCGGCGGCGCTCCTCGGGAACCAGCAGGCGGACGTCGCGCGCGCCCAGGGCCGCGTCATAGCTGCGCAACAGCGCGGGCAGGGGGCCGCCGTGCGCGCGATAGCCGGCCGGAACCCCGTCGGCGATGAAGAAGCGGGTGGCGTCGCCGTTCAGGGCCACCAGCAGGTCGTCCCGCTCTTGCGACGGCGTGCGGTCCAGGGCGGCGGCTGCGGCGGCGATCCGCACCGGCACAGGCAGGCGCCATTCGTCCTGATCGCCGCGCTGGAACCTCATCAGGCCCAGGACGCTGACCGCCTGCAGCGCCACCACGACCAGGACCAGCGTCAGCGTCAGGCGGTTGGCGAGGCCCAGGCGTCTCACGACTGGACCTCGACGTCTGCGGTGAACAGATAGCCGGCGTTGCGCACCGTGCGGATCAGCCGGGGTTCGCGGGGATGGTCGCCCAGCTTGCGGCGCAGGCGCGAGACCTGGATGTCGATGGAGCGGTCGAAGACGTCGGC
The DNA here is from genome assembly GCF_000698025.1 of Brevundimonas sp. EAKA. Classification (NCBI taxonomy): domain Bacteria; kingdom Pseudomonadati; phylum Pseudomonadota; class Alphaproteobacteria; order Caulobacterales; family Caulobacteraceae; genus Brevundimonas; species Brevundimonas sp. EAKA. The sequence goes on from NZ_JMQR01000025.1 coordinate 33,464, forward strand.
CTGGCGGCCCTTCAGCACGTCCATGATGTCGTCGCGAGACAGGACCTGCTGCGGACGCCTGACGAAGGCGGCCAGCAGGTCGAACTCCCCGCCGGTCAGCTCCACCGCCTGGCCATCCGCATCGGTCAGGGCGCGGGAGGCGAGGTCCAGGCGCCAGCCGCCAAAGGCGAGACGGCGGGCCGGCGGCCGGGGTTCGGCCCGGTCGCGGCGACGCAGCAGGGCCTTGATGCGGGCGACCAGCTCGCGCGGCACGAACGGCTTGGCGACATAGTCGTCGGCCCCGACCTCCAGCCCCACGATCCGGTCCATGGGCTCGCCTCGCGCCGAGGCGATCAGCACCGGGACCGCGCCCTGGATGCGGCGGCAGACCGACAGGCCGTCCTCGCCCGGCATCATCAGGTCCAGCACCACCAGGTCCGGCCGCTGAACCGCCCAGGCTCGCCAAAAGGCTGCGGCGTCGGGGAAGGCCGCGCAGTCCAGACCCTCGCGCGCCAGCAGGGCGCAGACCAGGTCGCGGATTTCGGGGTCGTCCTCGACCAGATGGATCAAAGCCGTCGTCATGGGCCAAGCTTTGGCGCAACCGCCTCCGCCCCGCCAGTAGAGGATACACGCTGTTACGCACGGGCGCCGGGGCGACACACCCCGGACGGGCCGATCTGTCAGTCTGCAGTCGTCCGGAACAGGCCGGACCTCGCACAAGGAGCCTGCCCATGACCTCCCGTCGTCCCTTCGCAGCCGCCGCCCTGACGGGGCTGCTGGTGGTCGCCGGCCTCGCCGCTGCGGCCGACAGCGCCATGGCTCAATCGGTTTCCCGCCACCGCTCGGCCAGCGTCACCGGCGCCCAGCACAGCGCCATGCGCGGCGCGGATATCTACCGCAGCCCCGGCTCGGCCACGGTCTCCCGCTATGGATCGGTGGACGGCCAGGGCTGGTCCAGCGCCCGCGCCAGGACCACGGTGGACACCGGGAACGGCTACGCCACGACGGCCGTCCGCACCGGCCCGGCCGGTAACACCCAGACCCGCGCGGCTTCGACCGCCTACGGCGACGACCACTACAGCCGGTCGTCCAGCGTGCAGACCTCGCACGGCCACGGCTATGACCGCCAGATCGACGCCTATCGCGACGACGACGGCGTCACCGTGAACCGCACCGCCACCGCGAACAACGGCGCCACGCGCAGTTCGACCGTCACCCGCCCCTACTGACCCCCTTTCCCGGTTCGGGCGGAGCGCCTCACCCCCAGCT
>NZ_JMQR01000026.1:0-33684 GCF_000698025.1 Brevundimonas sp. EAKA
ACCCATGCCCGAGATAGACGCCCGTATCGCCGCCCTGCCCGACAAGTCCCTGCTGCTGCTGGACGACGACCAGGCCCTGCGCACCCGAATGGGGCGGGCGCTGGAGGCGCGCGGCTTCGAGGTGACGACCGCCGAGTCCGTCGCCGAGGCCACCCGGTTGCTGCGCGACAAGGCCCCGGCCTTCGCCGTGCTGGACATGCGGCTGGAGGACGGCAACGGCCTGAAGGTCGTCGAGGCGGTGCGCGACCGGCGCGCGGACGCCCGCATCGTCATGCTGACCGGCTACGGCGCCATCGCCACGGCCGTGGCGGCGGTCAAGGCCGGGGCCGTCGACTATCTGTCCAAGCCCGCCGACGCCGACGACGTAGTCAAGGCCCTGCTGGCCACGGCCGACGAGGCGCCCGAGCCGCCGGACAATCCGATGAGCGCCGACCGGGTGCGCTGGGAACATATCCAGCGCGTCTATGAACTGTGCGACCACAATGTCTCGGAGACCGCGCGTCGCCTGGGCATGCACCGCCGCACCCTGCAACGCATCCTGGCCAAGCGCGCCCCGCGCTGAACCGGGCGGCCGCCCCGCCCCCGACCTGAGCTGATCCACGGGTGGCCGCCAAATTGCGTCACGCCGGACCAGCTTCTCGCTTTGGGACGGATCAGGCATGGCCGCGCAACACACCGATTTCGCCCTGCATCTGGCCGAGGTCCGCCCCGGCCTGTGGAACTGGCGCTTGCTGGGCGATGACGGCGAAGCGGCCGTGACCGGCGACACGACCACGAAAGAGACCGCCTACCAACAGGGCGAACTGTTCCGCCGCTACCTGTGCCGTTTCAGTGCGGAACGCGGCGGCGCTGGCCGTTCGGCCAGGCTGCGTTCGGCGCCTCGGCGCTGATCCTCAAGACGCGGGCGGGCGCCTGAAGCGGGTTGGGGGGATCGAACCCCGACATTCAGCCTGATATCGGGCGACATCGACCACCCGCCTCAAAATCGGCGCTTCAGGCTCAGTTGAACCGTGCGTCCCAGCGGATCCTGATCATCCCGTCCATAGCCTGGCGCAGGGCGTCCGTCGCCCAGGCGCGCCTTGGGGCGGGCGTCGAACAGGTTGGCGATTTCCAGCTCCACTTGAAGACCGACGCCGCGCCGCGTCTCCTCATCCCGACCGGCGATGGCGCGCTCGAACTTGCGTGTCAGCTTGAGATTGACGGCGCTGAACGGCGCAATGCGCAGATCGTCCGGGCCGTCGCGTCCGAAATCCCGCCTGAAGCGATATCCGTCCCGCCAGCGGGCGCCGATGTTGACGCCCCATCGCTCTCGCCGCGCATCGATCGACAGGCCCAGAGACTGACGCGACACGCCCCCCCCGTCGCCGGCCAGCCGATCCAGCTCCGGCAAGGCCTCATGGATCGTCGTCCGGTTCGTCAATCGCCAGCTGTGGTTCAGCGTCACGCGCAGCACGCCCCGCCTTGCGCCCTCGCCCCCCAGCGGCACGTTGGCCGTCAGACTGCTGCTCAGGCTTTCGCTCAGCGCCGAGCGGATGTTGAGGGGCCGCTGGTCGATGCTGACCAGCCGGCCCGAGGCGTCCCGCTGGAACCGCTCCGGAAAGGCCGCCTCCAGCTGGGGCGTCGGCGCCGGCAGGGCGCCGATGTCGTCCACCGCCTCCGCCCGTTCGAAATTCACGCCGCCCTGCAGCGCCAGGGCGGTGAAGGGGCCCGCCGCCGCCGACAGCATCAGGTGGTCGGAGCGGGGCGGGCGAAGGCCGGGATCGCCGCCCAGGATCGGCAGCACCTCGACCGACTCCCCTCTGACGAAATCGAACACCACGACGGGTTCGCCATAATACTCGGGCTCGAAGCGCTGGAGGTCGGGGACGGTGCGCCGGGCGCTGGAAAGGCTGGCGTTGAACCTCAAGGCAGACAGCGGCGTCCACGACAGGGCGGCGTTCAGCCCCTCGCCCCGGCCGGAATCGCTCTCGCTCAGGTCGGCGCCCAGGGTCATCAGCAGATCGCCCCACAGGCCGTCGTCCCCGTCGGCCGATCGCCGCGCCAGGGGCATCGACACCCCGCCGTTCAGGCCGAGCGTTCGCCCGGTCGAGGTTTGGTCCCCCTGCGGACGTTCGACGACCGAGCGGGCGCGCGACGCCTGCCCCGACAGGTTGACGCTCACCGGGCCGGCAGGCAGGTCGAGCAGGGGACGGCCCAACTCCAGGTTGGCCGAGATCGACTGCTGTTCGGACTGGGACGGCGAAAGGCCGGACTGCTCGCCCCGCGACCACAGGCTGCTCAGCATGACCTGGGTCGACCAGCCCGCCAGTGCGCCGTTCAGCCCGCCCGTCAGGCTGAGGCCCTGATGGCTTCGCCGGCTCTCGGCCGGCTCCCCGTCGCGCACCGAGACGGTCCGGCTCTCCTGAGCCCGCGCGTTGGCTCTCAGACTGGCGGACCAGTCGCCGAACGCCCCGGTCTGGACCAGGTCGGCGGCGTAGTTTTCGGAGGCCGGCCGCAGGGTGGCCGCATCGCCCCCCGGCGCCGGATCCCGCGTCAGGTCGCGCTCGCCCGCGCGCAGGGCCGTCGTCCGGTCCGCCTTCAGGCCAAACTGGCTCGTGCGGGTTTCGATGATGGAGGACCGCCGCAGGTCCAGCGCGGCGCGCGACGTCCCGCCGGCGGTGGGGCGGCTCAGTTCGGCCCGGCCGTCGCGGCTGGCGAAACGGCGCTGCAGCACGATGTTGACCACCCGACGCGCGGGATCGCCCGCGCCGTACAGGCCCGCCGCCTCGGGCGGCAGCACCTCGATCCGCACCAGGGCGTCGGGCGGAAAGCCGGAGAAGACGCCGGGGTCGGCCATGCGCCGGCCGTTGACGACGATCATCGGCGCCTCGCCCAAGGCGTAGTCTTCGCTGAGACGCCGGATCGCCTCGCCGATGTCATAGGCGCCCAGGGCGTCGATCTGGGCCCCGTCCAGCTCCCGCTCGGGGGCGACCAGGGCGCGTCCTCGCTGGGCCAGAACCTCGACATCGTCCAGCACGACGGGCGGGATCGCGTCCGGGGCCGCCGACTGCGGCGCAAGCCCGGCGGTCGAAAAGGTCAGGAGAACGAACGCCAGACCAGCCACGTCGAGGTCCTCTTCTGCGCCGCCCGGGTTTCCCGTGCGTTGTCCGAATCGGACGCCGTCAGGGCCAAGCCTCATCAGTTGGAGAGGGAGAAGCAAGGCGCGACGAGGGACGCGCGCCTTGCTTCAAGTCGGACGTCAGCCTTTTAGGGCAGGGTGACGATGTTGACCGCGGCGCCGTTGGAGTCACGGGTCAGGGTCAGGCTGCCGGAGGCGCGGCAGATGGCGGGGCTGCCGAAATACGCACCGTCGAAGGTGGCGGTGTTGCCGGCATAGGCCATCTTATAGTTCGTGGCGTTGCACGGACCGCCACGGGTACCAACTTTGAACTGATCCAGGTTGATCTGGTTGGCGGCCGAGGCCGTCACCTTGATCGGGAATTCCAGCGAATCGCCGCAGGCGAGATTGCCGCCGTCGCCGGGGGCCTGAACGCCATCGTAGTCGTCAAAGACGATGCTTTTGCCGTCTGCGGCCACCGTACCGTAGATGCTGACGTTGCAGGTCGTTTGGATGACGCCCGGATAAGAGACGTTCTGGATCAGTTGGCCGCTGGCGGTGACGGCCTGACCGGCCTGGTTGAAACCCAGGGTCTGGGCCGAAGCGGCCGAGGCGCCGGCCATCAGGGCCAGCGAGGCGACGGCGGCCGCAGCCGCCTTGTACAGATGAGTCATGGTCGAAGTCCTTTTCTAGGGTTGATAGAAAACGCACTTTCCATTTGGAGCTCCATCGCCGTTTGGCGACAAATCAACCTTAGATTTAGATTGCGACAATCAGGCTTCATCTTGATGAAATCGAATAGACTACATTCAATACATAAAATTGGACACGACGAGGCGCCGGACTGCTGAGAAGTCCGGCGCCAAAATCAATTCACAGTGAAACTTTTCCTCAGAACGATTTCTTGACCGATACTCCTATGATCCGCGGGTCGAGGGTGAAGACGTTGGTGGCGTTGCCCAGGTCGTCGGGCCCGGTGAAGCCGTCGGTGATGGGGGTGTCGTCAAGGACGTTCTTCACATAGGCCTGGACCACCAGGTCGGAGGTCCGGTTGGTCAGGGTCATCGACAGGTTGGCGTTTCCCCAACCCTCCAGCCGGTCGTACGGCCGCAGATTATAGACCCTCATCCAGCTGTCCGCCTGGCGGTAGTAGTCGCCTCGCAGCATCAGGTCCCAGCCGGCCGGCAGCTCGATCCGGTACTGGGCGCCGATGTTGAAGGTCCAGCGTGGGGCGTTGGGCAGTTCATTGCCCGACAGGTCGGCCGAGAAGCCCCGCCCGCCGTTAGGGGCGTCGAACGGATTGTAGGACAGCGGCTCCAGAGCCTGCCATGCATCGGTCCAGCCGTCGGCGTAGTTGAACTGCGATCCCGACCCGGGCGCCCAGCTATTGATCAACTGGCGGTCCGGGCAGAGCGTCCGGAGAGAAAGACTCCCCAGCAGGTTCGGGAACGTCGTACCGACCTCATCATTCCGGTTGATGAGGCGACCGACGACGTCCGCCGGGACGATGCAGGTCGAAGGGCTGCCCGGCCAGGGTTTGATGACCACCCAGTCGGGATTGCCCTGGGTGCGGTTCATGACATCGACGGATTCCTCGCCGTCGCCGATGCGCGTTCTCAGCAGTCCCACGGTGGCGTCGAGGCGAAAGTTCCGGGTCGGCGCCCAGGCGGTCTCGAACTCCGCGCCCCAGATGTGGGCGTCGAAATTCTCGTTGTGGATCGCCCGCTCGATCAGCTGGGCGACCTGATAGTCCCGGTAGTCGTAGAAGAAGCCGGTGGCGTTGAACACCAGCCTGCCGCCCGCGAGGCTGTTCTTCGTGCCGATCTCATAGGCATTGACGAACTCGGGATCGTATCGGGACGGCAGGCTGGGCACATTGACCAGATTGGGATTGTAGTCCCTGTCGCGCGGATTGCCGCCGCCGCCCTTGTAGCCCCGCGAGAAGGAGGCATAGATCAGGGTATCGTTGGTGAACGACAGGTCCGGCTTCCAGTCGATGGCCGCCCGACCGGTCCATTCGCCCCAGTGCATCTCCTCATCCGGATAGCGGGGATAGCCACGCCCAACTAGGCCGGTGGCATCGGGTTTGTAGACGTGGGGCGTCGACGCCAGCAACTGCGTCGGCACGGGGGTGATGGTCTTGGTGTCGTCGGTGAAGCGCAGGCCCAGGGTCAGCCGCAGGTCGTCACGCACGCTCCAGTAGCCCTCGCCGAACACGGCCCAGGACTCGGTCTGGCTGATGCTGGTGCTGCGGATGTAGTTGTGGCCGTCTCCGCCCTGACCGTTGATGATGTCGTTCAGGGGCGTGTTGTCGATATAGGCGCAGGTATGAGGATCCAGCGTCCCTGCGTCGACGCCCGCCTGGCCCTGGGGCGTAAGATTGCAGTACCGGTCGAAATTGCCCGATGTGACGGGGCTGCCGCCGTTCTGCTGGACCGCCATCATGGAAAAGACGTTCGAGAAGACCCAGTAGTTCTCTTCCGTCTTGTACCTCAACCAGTTGGCGCCGAGGTTGAAGTTGAACGGCCCATCCCAGTCGGACTGCAAGCGGAATTCCTGCGACCATTGGGTGCTTTCGGCCTGGCTCAGGTCCAGGGCCATGAAACGGTCGGTGGCGCCCAGTTGCGGATCCAGGAAGACGCCGCCGGAGGGGATCCCGCAGTCGGGCAGCGGCCCGCAGATACCCTGACCGGTCCAGGCCATGGAGTAGACCGTCCCCACCTCGGCCGAGGATTCGCCGATCCACGGCGCCCAGGTCGGGGCGACCGTCCGGGGCAGGCCATGAACCAGGCCCGGGGTCTCATACCGGTACATCTGGCCCGTGGCGTAGGTGCGGAAAAAGTCCTGGAAGCCAGAGTAGGAATCCTCCATGTACAGCGTCTGGGAATGCAGGGTCAGGCCCGGCGTCAGGTCCCATTCCAGATTGAGCTGGAAGATGTCGTTCTCGGCCTGGAACTTCGGATCGTATCCCGTCGAGATGGTGCGCAGGTCAGGTGACTGACGATTGCCCTCGACGCCGAACGGGTCGACATACAGCGGCAACAGATAGGTCCCGTCCCAACCGTTGGATGCAGAGCTGGTATATCCCCTCGGCGGGCGGCCGCCGCCGGTCCAGACCGGGTTCACGAACACGCCGGTGAAGTTGATGATGGCGGCGGTCAGCGGGAAGCCGCGACCGTCCGGCACGCCAAAAGCCTTGTCATCATAAAGCGATGACGGCGTGCAGCCGGCAGTCAGAGTCGTGCTGCTCCAGTAGGAGAAGATCGGCGTGGTTTGGGCCGTGCCGTCCGGAGCCGTCCAGGCCAGGCTCTCCGGCGTTTCCCCACGCGTGCACAGCATCTTGCCGGTGCGGGCGCGGTCATCATCCTCGCGGAACCGCTCCCACAGGAAGTTGGCGCGGAAGTTCTCGGTCGGTTCCCACAGCACGCCCACGCGCGTCGACCACAGGTCGCGGCCGTTGACGTTTTGGTCGGTGACGGTGTTGTAGTCGAAGCCGTCTCGCTGGGTCACGGCGAAGGCGCCGCGGACCGCCAGGGTGTCGCCCACCGGAATGTTGATCATGCCCCTGGCGCGACGGCTGTCGTGGTTGCCGACCTCCCACTGGGCGTCCATCGAGAACTGCTCCAGTTCGGGCAGGTTGGGGAGCAGATTCACGACCCCGGCGGTGGCGTTGCGGCCGTACAGGGTGCCCTGCGGCCCGCGCAGCACCTCGAGCCGCTGGACGTCGAAATACTCCTGCTCGAACAGGCGGTTTCTGAGCAGGGCGGTGTTGTTGAACGACACGGCCACGCCCGGATCGGCGGTGGTGGCCAGCACCTTGGCCCCGATGCCGCGGATGGAGAAATTATAGCCGGTGAAATTGTCCTTGGAGAAGTTGACGTTGGGCACCACGCGCAGCAGTTCGGCCCCGCCCTCGATCTTGCGCTCGTCCAGCTGTTCGGCCGAGAAGGCCGAGACCGCCACCGGCACGTCGATGATCCGCTCTTCCATCCGCCGCGCGGTGACGACGATGTCCTCCAGCGCCGCGACGTCGGGGCGCGCCTGTTGCGGCGCCGACAGTGCGGCGGGCGCGGTCGTCTGACGCCGCCGCACCGGCTCGTCGGCGGCCGGCGCGATCACATAGGCCCCGTTCACATCGCGCCGCCAGCCCAGTCCGGTGCCGCGCAGCAAGGTGGTCAAGGCCTGTTCGACGGTGCCGGCGCCGGAGACGGCGGCGCTACGGCGGCCGTTCAGCCGCACGCCGGCGGCGATGACCACGGCGTCGGTCTGTTCCGACAGCGCCTGGACGGCCGCGCCGAGCGGCTGGGCCGGAATGGTGATGGCGCGACCCTGTGCGGACGCGCCCGACGCCGCCTGCGCCGCAGCGGGCGTCGTCGCCAGACCCGCCGCAAGCACGGCGGCGGTCGAAGCCAGGAACAAGCCCTTCAGGCTCGAACAATGAGATTTCATGAAGTCCCCCGTGTGAAATCCCGCGTTGGAACGCGGGGCGGGCGCTTCCCTTTGGGCGCGCCTCACCTACACAGGACAGCGGACGAAGACCGGCGTTTCAGGCCGGCGCAAGATTTCACAAAAACTTCGCCTTACGCCCCCCGCTTGCGGCCGATGACCATGCGTCCGGCGGCGTCTCGTCTCACGCTCAGACCCTTGCCTTGCGCCAGGGCGGTCAGGGCGATCTCCATCTGATCGAAGCGGAAGGCCACTGTGACCGGCAGGTCGGCCAGACTGGGATCCTCCAGGACCACGCCAGCCGGATGATAGCGGTTCAGGCTTTCCACCACCTGCCCCAGGGGCGCGTCGCGGAAGGCCGCGCGCTGGTCGCGCCAGCGCCCCGCGCTCGCCGGGTCGAAGGTCTGGACGGCGAGCGATCCGTCGGGGCGCACGGTGGCGGCCTCTCCCGGCGTCAGGATGGCGACGCTTTCGGCCGACGCGGCCCTGACCCGTCCTCGGGACACCGCGACATGGGCGCCCCGGCTGCCGCGATTCACCTCAAAGGCCGTGCCGATGACGGTGACGGTCAGATCACCGGCCGCGACCGTGAACGGACGCTGGGGCGCCGCCGCGACGTCGAAGAAGGCGTCGCCTTCCAGAAGTTCGACCTTGCGCCTGTCGTCTTCCATTCGGACGCGCAGGGTCGATCGACCACCCAGGGTCACGCGGCTGCCGTCGGAGAGGACGATGCGGCGGATTTCCGCCGGGCCTGTCGCGGTTTCCACGGTTCTGACCCAAAGCGCCGCCATGACCTGGCGATGCAGATCAGGTCCGATCATGACGGCGCCGAGCATGGCCGCGGCGACGGCCGCCGGCGCGCCCCAGCGTTTCCAGCGCCCTGAACGGGTCTCGCGACGGGGCAGCCGCCGTCGATCCGGCGTCGCCACGGGTTCCGCCGGCAAGACGGCCGCGTTCAGGGCCTCGGACCAGTCCAGATCCGCCCAAAGCCCGCGGGCTTCAGCGAAGGCGTCGGCATGCGCCGGCTGAGCCTCCAGCCACGTCGTCAGCGCCCGCCGCCGTTCGGCCGGCAGAGGCGCGCCGCTGTTCAACTCCGACAGCCAGTCGAAGGCGGCGTCCATCACCTCATCAGGCGCCTCATCGGGGAAGACGGGCGCGGTCAACGCACGCTCCTGTCCAGTTCGGCGGTCATGCGCGCCTTGAGTGTGGAGAGGGCGCGCGAAATCCGGCGGCTGATGTCCGCCTGAGACCGACCGGTCCGCTTCGAAATCTCATCGTAGGTCATGCCTTCAATCCGGCTCATAACAAGCAGGCTGCGCTCCTCTTCGGGCAGGTCAAGGATCGCCTGATTCAATCGCCTGTGCCTTTCCCTCTCCAGAAGGACACTTTCGGGGGTTCGTTCTTCCAGGATCGGAAGCAGGGGCGCCTGCGCCTCCTGATCAAGCGTGCGTTGCGCCACGGCCGCGTGGCGCATCTGGTTCAGGACCAGGTTTCGCGCCATGACCAAAAGGAAGGCGCGAGGATTGCCGACCGAGCGGCGGTCCGGCAAGCCGCCGAAGCGCAGGAAGGCGGTCTGGATCGCGTCCTCCAGCCCGTCGTGATCGACGCCGAAACGCCGACGCAAGGCCTTCAGCAGATCAGCATGATATCTGCGGTGCAGGCTGTCCATCATGCTACGCCACTCGGTGTGATCCGATCTGAAGGCTAGTCCTCGTCGAGCCGAACCCGAGCGCCGCCTTCGATAGGGACGAAGCATGAAGGTTGGATGACGCCTGCTTCAGCGACCGCCCGGGCTGCCTCGAGAGGCGATTCCTCAGAAGCGCGCCCATCTCCGCCGAACAGAATCGGAACGCGTTGCGTCCTCAGGGCGGACGAAGCGGGGAATTCTTCGCAAAACCACTGGCGCGCTCGCGGATGAGCCGATCGGCGAGCGCTGACAAGGTATTGAAATTGGAGCGGGCGATGGGAATCGAACCCACGACATTCAGCTTGGGAAGCTGACGTTCTACCTCTGAACTACGCCCGCGTTTGCTAGCAATAACAATAACTTAAAACCACACCAAAGGGACCGCAAGGGCACCGTTTACTGCACGGTTTACAGCTATGTTCGCCAGCCGTTCCGCTCTATCCCGTCGCTTCGTTCTGAGCAAGGCGTTCGCCCACCTTCCTGGCGATCGCGCCGGGATCTACATAGCGCTGAAGGATGCGTTCGACGCTCTTCTCTTCCCAACCCATTATGGTCGCCACCTCAAAGGTCGTGCATCCTGCCAGGAGCAATCGGGTCGCAGCAGTGCCCCGGAGATCATGCAGTCGCTTGACTACCCCAGCAGCTGTGGCCGCCCTGATGAATGCTTGTGTCACGGAAGGCGGAAGCCACTTCCCTCCCTTCTCCGTGGTCAAGACGAACGCAGATGGGATCGATCCATTCGCGATGATCGCTTTCCGCTCTTCAGCCAGTTCATCGATTATGGCTTTCGCAGCCGGAGTCAGAGGCACTATCGCCGTCACTCGCCCGCCGCTCTTGCTCGTCTTCACGACTAGGTGGTCCTCGCGAACTTGGTCCCACTGCAACTCGACTAGGTCGCCTCGTCGAAGTCCAGTCGCGGCTGCGAGGCCGATGACGTGACGGGCTCTGGGAGTAGCGGTCGCCAGCAGGGCTTCGAGTTCATCGTCGGTTACGATCTGGTCCGCCCGGTTGACGTTGTGAAGCTTCTTGAATGACGCTGCAGGGTTCGCTTCGACCAAACCCTCCTCCATGCCAAATGATAGGACACGTCGCAGAACTTGGATGGCGTAGTCCGCTTTCCGTGGAGTGTCGGCCATGGAGTTGCGCCAGCGCTTGATTGCGTTTCGAGCGCCTGCTGCCTTGAGAAGGCGCAGCTCCAAGCTCCCAAACTGGTTGTCAATCTTATCGAGCCAAGGTGACCATTGAGCCCGCGTAGAGGAAGCGAGCTTAGGCAGACCGTCCGGATCGCTGCGATAGAGGACGATCAGATCATGGACCGTCTTTGTCGGTCTTTGCCCCGCGACACGCGAAGCTGCATAGGTCTTCACCAACTCGTCAGCGCCGGCGAGCTCAGCTTGCCGCGCGGCTTGCAGGTCCGGTCCTGAAAACGTCGCTAGGCGGGGCGCGCCTCGCCCCCGGTATGCATAGACGTGGATATGGCAACGCCCATCCGACAGTCGTCGGACAACGCGATGGATGTGAGGAAGCGACACACGCTTAATGCCCATTGCCAGCCTCCCAAGCAGCGAACTCGGCTTCGAGATCGGAGGTCGTCTGCGAACTAGTGACATCAAGGCTGCCAAGCGCATCTAACCATCGATCAAGTGCGACTCGGTCCCAGCGAGGCGCAGCATCCCCTCTAGTAGACAGAGACACCGGCGAGACCGGAATACGGCGAAGGATGTCCGTCGATTTGTAGCCGACATAAGTCGCGGCCTGCTGGGCGGTAAACATCCGAGGCTGAATGGATTGGGTCCGCGCGGAGCGCGCGTTGGGGATCACGCCGAAAGACGTGGAAGATGGTTCCTGGTTCACGGGGAACTTACTCTTAGGCAGTCAGTAAGGCGCTGCCGCCGCCTTGAAGCCCCGATTGCACGGGGTGAGGACAAGCGGCGCTTTCACGCCGACTTGATGATTGAAGTTTACCACAACGCGGGAAAATCACAAGCATTTCCCACATTCTAGGCCGCCTCTGGGCTGGACTTCTGCGACGGCCCTTCAGGTGCGTGGTCTGCCCACACCAGCTTCATTTGGCCGCCGGAAAAGACCAGTCGCCAGGTTCCGATCCTTCGACCAGCCGAAACAGTCGCATCCGCAAGGGAGCGTTCGCCTTCCTCCACGAACCAGTGAACGCCAAGATTTGCATACATCTCGGCGTGGGCCTTAGTGCGCTCCGTTAGGACACCGCACGAATAGGCAACAGCGTCTTGCTGGTCAGCGCAGATGATGGGTTCGATGCCGGAGACTTGCTCTCTGACCATTGTGATGAGGTTGTAGATACACATAAGGTTCGTCCGCTTTTGATGTCGGACGATCATATCAAGTCAATGTCGCTCAGGTTCTGGCTTCGTCGCTCGCTGTAATGGCGATCTTCACGAGCCCTGCAGTGTAGAGACGAGGTTCGCGATGCTCTCTGAACTGAAATCAGGGTTGGCGTTCTTGGTGGCGAGACGAAGAGCATCGACCACTCTCGCTTCGTTTGCTGAAACCGTCCGGCGCTGGATCAGCTCGACGAAGTCGGCGGGAACTTCCTTGTCTCGGTCGCGCTGTTGGGCGAGCCAGAGGCGGTAGATTTCGGTTGGATCGACGCCCAGAAGGACAGCCAAACTCGGTATTCTCGCGAGGGGGACCGGCGTCTGCCCCGTTCTCCACATACTGATCATATTGGGCGCGCCCATGCCAAGACGATCAGCTGCCTCAGCGTTGGTCAGCCCCAAAGAGGACCACCGGCTGTCCAAGAACTCGGAAAGCGGCGTAGGCGATTTCCCATGCGCCGTCCTCAAGGCACCGCGACGTTTCGTGGCGTCCATATTCAGTCTCCGATCAGCTATGTGAGGGCGTCAAAAGTAGGCCGTTAGGCCGCCTCGGTTGCAGGTGAGCGGAAAGCGTTGCTTGTCGCGTCCGAACGCCTCTTCACAGGTTGGTCCCGCTCCCTTCCCCGACAGACGCGCTTCCAGACGGCGATGGAACAGCTCCATCTCTTCGGGGGTCAGACCGCCTTGGGAAGCGAGAGGAATGTCCGTCAACAGACCGGATGCGTCGGGACTCGCCATTTCAAGCGGACCGCGATTGCCTGACCTTGTAACGGCATTCACGAACACCTCTGCCCCGCCGCTCACGGGCTCGATCCGCACCACCCACAAATCGGTTCCGACTACATTGGAGAAGCCCATGTAGCTGCTCCAACCTCTGGCGGCGGAAAGACCGGTTTCGGTCAGGGCTATCTGGAACTTGCGATCAATACCCGCCAGCACCTGCGATGCGGCGAGGCGGACATCGTCCGGGGCACCTCTATAGACGCGAGCGGAGGCGCTTCGCTTTGCGTCGAGCATCGTTTGCTGAGAGGCGAGGTCCAATGCCGGAGCACTTGCGCATCCTGCGAGAAGTGCGACGGAGCCCGCAGTAACGGATCCCAGTGCTCGGCTTACACGTGCGATGTCTCGCATCTGATATTTTAGCATCGTCGCCATCGAACGCATCCACTGTCGTCTCAACCGGCCTGGTTCCGAAATCGAACCAGACCGCTGCGCCTCTAGCGCAGGTCTTCCTCCCTTGGAAGGCGCGCGGATGCGGAAATGGGTTTCATCACCGGACTACAAGGCCGCGATCCAGGTGATCGTCGAAGCTCGCCACGCGGCAGGACTAACGCAGCGCCAAGTCGAGGAGCGCCTCGGGAAAGCGCACCACGGATGGCTCGCTAAAATCGAAGTGGGAGAGCGGCAGATGAACGTCCTGGATATGATCGCCATAGCAAGGGCGATCGGTGTCGATGAGCGCGGCCTGTTCGATCAGCTCCTCGATCGTCTGCCGGCGCACATCGACGTCTAAGTTCGACGCATCGGTCCGCGCGTTGGGCGACGATCCCTTGCCGCCGTCGCGGCGGCGAGCCGATCCTTCTGTTTTTCTTTTTGCGCGGCGATCAGACGCTCATTCTCTTCTTCCGCCGCGATTAGACGGTTCAGCTTGTCTATCCGGAGCTTCAGGTAAAGGCTGTAGGCCATGAGCGGGGCGCAGATCGCCAATAGGGCGAGGAAACCCTGAAGTTCGTTCGACATAGTCGTCACCCCCGTTCGACAGATCACCACCGTAACTCACCGAACGGCTATACCGCTAGGCTACGTCGTGCGGAGATCAGGATCGGGCCTAGGCGCGGCGACGCTGGCTTTCGGAGTATGAAGCAATAGATTGAGTTACAGGGATTGCCGCCTTTCCCGGCGTTTCCACATCGCGGTGGACATCTCACTTCTGGTCGCCGCATGGCCGGCTAGCGCATAGGCGGCGGCGAGGCTTCCGAACCGCTTCTTGAAATACGACGAGTGGGGGGCCGCCGGATGCGCATCGATCACGGGAGTCGATAGATATCCCGCTTCGGCATGGATCTTTCGCAGGATCGCAATGAGCCCGTCGTCCGAAGTCGAGCGCCAGGGCACCACGTCGTAGCTCCGGCGAAGATAGCCCTTCCAACCAAGCCGAGCATAGGTTGCAGACAGAGAGCCCAACCGCCGCTTGTAGTAGGCTGAGGAAGGCACACCGGGGAGCTTGTCGATCAACTTGGCCGTCAACCGATCCTCCGGCTGCAGGGCGTTTCGCAGCAGGTCGATGAGATCGTCGTCCGACATTCGAGCAAGCCGGCGCGGCCCTTCCGGACGCCGACACGCCGTCCACCCGACGCGGGCATAGACCGCCGAGAGAGAACCGAAACGCCGGACATAGGATTGGATCGACTGCGTGAGCGGCGAGCGAATAATCGTTTGTGCCGACAGGAAGCCCTCTGACTTCCAAAGGAGCCGCAAGTCCTGGAGCAACTGGTCGTCGGAGCGATGACGCTGACCAAACCGCTCAAATCTAGCCTGAGCGGCGGCGAAGAGCGCAGGGGCGACCAAAGACGGCATCACCCGCAGCCGTTTCCAATCGGATCTCGGCGCAGGCAGGCGTTCACCGAGAGCGACGGCGACAGATTTGTCGTAGACGACGAAGCCGGTGAACGTTTCGTCTTTGA
Organism: Brevundimonas sp. EAKA; assembly: GCF_000698025.1. NCBI lineage: Bacteria > Pseudomonadati > Pseudomonadota > Alphaproteobacteria > Caulobacterales > Caulobacteraceae > Brevundimonas > Brevundimonas sp. EAKA. The sequence goes on from NZ_JMQR01000026.1 coordinate 14,269, forward strand.
GGATGGAGCTGACACGCGTCCCGGACCAGGGGAGCCCCCGGGGACCAGACACGCCTCGCCCGTTCAAGCTGGTGGCGATAGATGCGGCGGACAGATTACCCTTCGTGAAGTCGCGGAATATCGAGCGCACAACCGCGACCTCGTCACTCGGTCCACGAACCAGCCTGACGGTGTCTAAGATCGAAGACTTTCGCTCTCCAGGGGCAAGAACCGCCCCTGGCTCCCCGCTTACGGAGAAGGCTTGGCGGCGAGTGCCATAGGCCGGAACCCCTCCCCGCACATTGCCGGCGAGAAATGCGCGACGTTGGGCGGTCTTAACCCGGCCAGATAGTTCGCGGCTGTATTCACCAGCCATCACGCGTTTCAGATGCTTGACGATCGTAGAGGTCACCGAGCCGTCATTCTCGAAGGGCTCGGCGCAGTAGTGGATGCGCACCCCCGCCTCTCGGCAGACGAACTCGTAGTGCGCCGCCTGGTCGGGATCTTGGAACCGCCCCCAACGGCTGACATCGCGGACAAGGATATCCTTGTAGTCCGTCGGGCCTGTCAGAACGTCGGCGAGAAGCTGTTTGAGACCGTCGCGTCCCCGAATGGAAAGGCCGCTCTTGCCGGCGTCCTCGTAGGTCCTGACAATATGGAAGTCGCGTGATCCGGCCCACACGGCGATGGTCGCTGCTTGATTTACCAACGAGTAGCGCTGGTGATCAGTGGACATCCGCAGATATTGCGCCGCTGGTTTCGTCATGAAGGACGTTGCGGCCTCATTGTCTGAGATGTCACGCTCAAATGCCCCAACCCCAAACGATGACAGCGAAGCCTCATACCTAACCAGATCGATGCGGGCTTTCGACGCCCGCGTCGGCGATCATCGAGGCGCTGGGTCCAGACGCTCGGTGCCAAGGGCACCCATGTCATTGACGACGAAACCGCCAGGTGGGGATACAGGCGAAGAACGATATCCAAGATGGCGAGGCGGTTTATTTCGAGCCGTATGGAGACAATGTCCCCGCCCCCCTAGCCGCAGTTCGGCGCGTCCGCTTTCGGGCTGTGGGGCCAATGCCCCCTTTCCGCGCTGGTGTCGATGTCTTGGTCCGACCCATTGCGGACATTGGCAGTTGGACGATATTTGAGCTGACGAATGGACAAGCCGCGGGATCAGAGAGCGACATGGCGAGAGCGAAGATTTTACAAGCCGCCTTTCATTGCCTTGTCAGCGTCGGCCTTCTTGGATGCGGCTCGGAGCCCGAAGAATCGGAAAAAAGCCATTCAGCGTCGAGCGCTGAGCAGGTTTCGCCCCGCTCCACTGGGCAGTGCCCGACGCATATGGGCGCATCATTATCTGGTGCTGATCGTGAGAACCTTTGGAACGGTCGTGAAGATGAACAACCACTATGCCTGTTCATCGCCTCTACGGCATGGGCGCAACATGACCGGAAAAAAGCGTCTGACCTGTTTGCTCTAGCTATGGTGCGCTTCCGTTATGACGCTGTCCGCTGCGCTGGCCCTGTCTCTCAGTCAACTGCGTCAGCCATGACGGCGGCCCGAATGGCTGCCGGTGGCTATTTGTCAGATTTGGGAATATTTGTGGGGCCAGAGGAGATTGGCGCGGCGGCGCGAAACTCTCGAAGCTATGTCTATTCGGCTCAACATCTTCAGGCCCTCTGTGACGGGCAAGTAAAATCCGAAAACGAGTGGCCAGCATTGCGAGTAGAGATGCAGGACGCCATCGATAGGGCGATTACCAACTCCCAGGCCGGTCTGCCTTAGGTCGTTAAAGTCTGCTTTCCACCCATGTCGGACAATCCGGACGTCCGCTTATGGAAAGACCTTCTCCACATCCAAGGACCGAGCGGGAGACATTCTGAGGAGTTCGCCCTCAGGTCGGTTCAGCGTCAGCCAGTCGATACCGACGGCGCGGCCCAAGAGCACAATCTGGCGGTCATGGAAGGGAGCGATGTCCGGGCCAGGCTCCGTCGTCAGCATCGCCCATGCGCCGTCCTTCACGATGCCAGCGATCCAGAACCATTCCTCCCCGATCATCGTGAATGACCACTTCGTCTTCCGCTTCTGACCAGGCTCGGCGTCCGTGAACTCATAGAAGCCGTCCGCCGGGATCAGGCACCGGGTTGAGTTCGCGAAACTGCGCCCGTCGCTGCGAAAGTTGAACACCGGTCGCCCCTGAGGGGACTTCCAGGCCCACTGCATCTGCCTCAAGGTTGGACCCTCATCCCAAAGGACGATCGGTGCGACATCTCCTATGCGAATGTCGTCGCGAGGCTCCAGATTGGGGACACCACCACCGTCAAACCGGAGAGGAAATCCGGTCTCGATGAAGGCTTCAGCGATCTGTTTGGCAGGGATGTGAGAAGCGTAGTTGTTGCACATGGCCCTTCAACGCCCAAACGCCTCAATCATGCGGGTGACTGCTTCACGTTGACCGGCGTCAAGGTGGCTCCACGCTCTGACAAGACGGCCCGAACCCGGCATTTCCGCTGCTTCTTCGTTTATCAGTTCAGCGGGTTCACATTTGAGCGCTTCAGCGATCAGGACGAGTTTGGACGCCGCGATCCGGTTCACTCCCCGCTCATACTTTTGGACCTGCTGAAACGTCACGCCGATGGCAGAGGCTAAGCCCGCTTGGGTCATTCCAAGGGCTTCCCGGCGGGAACGCACGTGCGCACCTATGCGGACATCGAGGCGCTTCTCACGGTCGGTTTGAGGTGCTGACATATCCACAGATGGCAAACTCCCGGGGACCGGGTCAAGGCTCAGCTTGAAATGAGAACTAATGCAGAACACTTGTTGAGCATGAAGGCTCGAGCGATGACTGAATGGAAGGATTGGAACGTCTCTGCGCGCGACATTGTCGCGGATGGAGAGGTCTCAGTCATGATCCATTGCGACGGTTGTCGGCGCGTCTCGAGCATGAACATCTGGAAGGTCGGCGGGCGACTTGCCGATGCGCCCCTTCAACGTCTTCGCCTCCGGTGCGGAAGGTGCGGCATGTATCCGACCAGCATTGAAATCGAACGCGAGACCCTTCCACGCCACACCAAGATTTTGACGATCAAGCTCAACCCCGCATTCTGGGATGAAGGGCATGAAACCAATCAGCGTCAGGCCAAAGCTCGTGCCGTGAAGCGATGGGCGACCACCCTTCCCTCCGATTAGCTGGCCTTAACTATCGTCTGAGACATTGAGTGATGGCTTCAACAAGGATCTATCGTCCACGCAGACCACGCGCCCTGATCTCGAAGGGCGGCTTCATCGCCCTCGGTGCATTGCTGCTCCTTGGGGCGCTCCGGATAATGGGCGGGGACGCCACGGTTATCGCCAATGGTCGCGACGTGCCGACAGACCGATTTTCATGCGCCGTTGCCTATGTGAACGACGGCGATACGCTGCGTTGCGCCGACGGCACTCGCGTTCGCCTGCATGCTGTGGCCGCTCGCGAGTCGGACGAAACATGCTCACCGGGTCACCCCTGCCCCGCCGCTTCAGCGGCATCTGCTAAGGCGGAACTCGAGCGGCTCGTGATTGGATTGACCATCACCTGCTCGCAGACAGGCCGAAGCTACAACCGGATCACCGCGATCTGCTGGACCCCCGCTGAAGTGGAAGTGAACTGCGCCATGATCCGGAGCGGGACAGCGGTTGTCTGGAAACGGTTTGATCGCCAGGAGCCCATCTGCGCCGCGCGACCGCTATAAGGCTAAGGTCATTGGGAGAGCGGGATATGCCGAGGCGTAACCCATCATACCCCGAAAACCCGGTTTCACGTCGCCGTCCTTATACCCCAGGACCACGGGGACGTTCAGGCCCAATGGATAGTCCAACATGCCCTGCCACCGACCGAGACGCCTCAACAAAGGGTGCACATCGCGATGTCATGTAATGGTCAGTGCCGACAGGGTATAAGGGATCTGTTCCCGACCTGTCGGCAGTAAAGGCATCAGGGTCCCTATAGGCGCCCCATCTCTATGACTTTTCGTCCCACCGCATCCTATGCGGCAAGAACAGGCGCTCCTTCTGACGGTCGATGATCGCGGAAGCAGTCGGCTCGACGAGACGGGGCGATCCGATTGAGAACATCAACCGATCTCGAAAGAGGACGAGGTTGATCAACCCCCATACGCCGTCCTTGGCGAAGCGCTTCTCCAGATCATCCCGGAGGGTGTCGCGGGTCATGAGCGACTCGTCGTGGTGATAAAGCCTGAGATCGAGATCCTCGTTCGCCAGCACCTCGACGCAGCGACATACCAGCGCTCGTGCTCTGGCGGCTTCATCAGCAGCATTTCGACGGGGAAGCGCACGGGAGAACCGCCAGTCCGGTTCCAGAGAGACGAACCGGTCATCGCGATCCAGATGCCAGTGCATGCGGTGGAAGACATACTTGATCGCCTTCCGGGCAGCGTCTTCAGAAACGACCTGATCAAGACCCACGTAGGACCGGAAGCGTTCCTGATCGATGGGGTCCGCGATCAGTCCAGCGCATGTCCGAGCGTCGCGTTCCCATTGCGTGAGGGATACGTCGTAATGCGCCCTGAGAGCGTCGCTGAGAGCGATACAGACCCTTTCCTTCAGCCCAGCAAGGAACGGCTCTAGACGGCCCTCCTGGGGCACCTGGAGACTCATTTTCCGGATGCTCGTCTTGTTCAGATCGTTCCGGATGAGGTCCGTGATCCACTGAGCGATATGGGCGTTCGCGTAGTCACGAGTTTGCCAGCTGCCGTCGAACTCGAAGGCTCCTGCAAAGACGTCATCCCACTCGATGTCGAATGTCAGCGGATCGGTGCTGGTCTGGATAATGCGCCAGTCGGTCAGCTGGGTGATGAAGTCTGCTGCCTCGAAGGCGATGGGGGCGGTGATGTTGGCCGGCATGGTGATGCACGGTGTCGGGGTAATCATAGTCGCACTCTCTGAGAGAGGTTTCGTCTTGTCCGGAGATGTCCGGTTGAGGGGTGCTTACCGCCATCCTTGTTGCCTGAAGCTGTGATCTCGGTCTCTCGGATCTGGCTTCTTCTTCAAGGGACGATCGTCATCTTCCCTTTCAGGCAGCACTGGAACTGGATGAGGAACGTCTTCCCTCTCCAGGACCACCGCTCGGATGGCGGTTTGCAGGTGACATGCCGATTTAGGCTCAACCGCTTTTGAACGCGGACCGACGCAGCCTCGTCTGGCTTGTCGGTTTTGAGCGACAGAGCGCGCACGTGGCACAGCCCGGTCATCGCCCCCGCCCCTGCCATCATCGCATGCAATGACTTGGATCGGATCGGAGGTCTTCATCTCGGCATCAGTGGGCCAAGACGCTTTTGAGATCGCCTTCAGAGGTTGAGGAAGTCGCTTGTCGTTTGAATGTCGAAGTCGGAGCTGGTGGCTTGTTTGTTGGCGTAGCGGATGAAGCGAGAGGCTGTGGTTAGGCGGGTCAGATGAAAGGTCAGTGGCGTTCGGATGGTTGGCAGGATCGGCTTGATTGTTCTGGTCGGCTCGTGAGGAGCCAGCGGGGCATCGGCGTCTTCACCGATCCGCCTGCACAGCAGATCCCGGAAGGCGATTTCCTCGGCCCCGCGAAGTGCAACACCTCCATGCCAGTGGATGAAGGGCTCGCCGCTTCTCATCTTGCTCTCGATGAAGCCCGCCAGGAACAGGGTGTTCGGGTCGGGGGTCTCGGCGTTGCGGAGAAGACGGCGAGGCATCAAGCGGAGCTCGTGCGATGCTTCCTTGATCAAGCGCTTCATCACCTCAGACAAGGCGGATCTGTCGAGCCCTCCGGCGCTTGAGCCGGCGGAAATCGTCAGCGCATGGCTGATGCCCTTCGCCTCCCAGAAGCTGGCATGGGCCTGAGCCATAGCTGGCGTCATACCGCGATGCGTCAACGCGCTCGGAGCCCGAGGAGCGATGTTCGTCATTTCGTTTTTGGGGGGGGAGCAGTTGGACTAAAAACCCGCAACGCGGGGTGAGGTCAGCCCGAAAGCTTGAAACGGAATACTAGCCCAATGAGCGTGAAATGTCCAGCTTCATGCACTGATTGCTCGATAGATGGATGCGCGCCCCACACCAAGTTGCCTCGCAACTGCCGTGGCGCCGAGACCTGAAGCGACCAGCCTCTTCACTTCATCGGCGTCAATGGTCTTCGGGCGCCCCTTGTATCTCCCTTCGGCCTTCGCCTTTTCGATCCCCTCCATTTGCCGCTCCTTCCTAATGGCGGTTTCGAACTCCGCCATGGAGCCCAGGATTTGGAGCATCAGCCGCCCTTCCGGCGTCGTGGTGTCCACAGAGCTTTGCTGTAGGCACCGGAAGCCAACTCCCCTGGCGTTAAGCTCCTCAATGATCCGGCTCAGATCGGAGATCGAACGGGCAAGGCGATCGAGCCTGGTGACCATGAAGGTGTCGCCCCGGCGAACGAACCGGAGCGCTAGGTCAAGTTGCTCGCGACCTGACCTGCTGGTGCCGGATCTCTTCTCCGAAAATATCTCCGTGCAGCCCGCCGCCCTGAGCTGCTCTTCTTGGATCGTTACGGATTGGTCGGCCGTCGAGGCGCGGCCATATCCAATACATTCACCCACGCACGCTCTCCGTCTCAGAAGGTCTAAACCTTGGAGAGTCTACTGTCTCAAAAACGGGAAGCAACCCAAAAGAGGCGGCAGTCGCAGCCCTGAGAGGCGTCTCATTTTGGTATACCTCTCCGATACGACGGCTTCCCTTCACTTCTTGCGCTTCGCGATCAGGATCTTGCCTTGCTAGCTTGAGGCGAGTCGGGCGGCGATCTGGCAGAGCCGAAAATAGCGACGGATCGGACAATCGGTTCCCGTGAGAGGGGCTGCCCCACGGCTGGTGGAAGTCCCGCTGGCGGAACCGGCTCTCGGATGATAGCCAAGATGCCTCAGGGGAAAGGCCACCAATGCTAGACTATTCGACCGTTCCGGAGCTGATGGCGCTGACCAAGTATGAGCGGGTGGCGGTCTATCTCTTCAGAGCGCTCACCAAGGACTACGACGCAACGAACCTCCCCGACGAGTTGCACTTCCTTACGGACGATGTCGTTTCGGCAATGACGACTGCGGTTGCTGACGGAGTAATCCCGAAGGTCCACAAGAACGTTCCGGACGTGAAATACACCTTCGATGCGCGCCGGCACATGCCAGCCGAAATCGAACAGCTTTGGCCGGTGACTTGGCTGGCGACCGGGAAGGGCAAATACAAGCTCAAGCGCACGAAGCGTCGAAATCTGATGCCGTTTCCAAACCCGGAGTATCCAGAGCCACCTGTCGAAGCGATCTCCGACCAGACGCCCCCCTTCATCGCCAGCATGCTTGGGAGCGATGAGCAGGCGACGTTTACTCGAGTTCGAAACGCCGGGCTGATCAGCTCATTCCTTGGCTTCGCCGCATGGCCCATTCAGGGGCATCACCGCACCAGCGTCAGCTTCGGACAGATAGAGGTCGACGAGGTCCAAGCTGGACTGGACAAAAATAGAGGCACTATCGTTCCCATATCGGGCAAGGGCGGAGCCGACATGTTGTCATGGTCCCAGGCCCGGAGCTTGAACACCTACGGTGCGGAGAAAGCGAAAGTCCCCGGCGTCACGGTTCGCAGCATTGGCCTATGGCGTGATAAGGCGGACACGGTCTGGATCGTCGAGTTCTCGCCGGACCTCGAGATCGACGACATTCGGATAGTCGGCCTGAGAAGGTTCAGCTTCCAGTAAGCAAGAGCCGTTCGGCTTCGATGTCTGACTGCTTACGCTTTTTCGCGCCGCTCTTCTTGTCCCGTCTGACGACCCGAAAATCCTTGCCAAAATGCTTGGCTGCAGCCTCCATGCTGAGGGCAAGCAGCGACGGATCTCCCAGCTTCACGCTTTCTTTGGGCCGAGAAGGGGTTACACCGATGGCTTGAATGATTGCCGCCGCAACAGCGCGCGCAAGTGGGGGAGGCACAGCATTTCCGACCTGCCGTGCGCCATGCCATTTGGTTTGGTGGAGACGAAACCAGTCGGGGAAGCCGTGCAGCCGAGCCATCTCCCTGACGGTGATGCATCGGTTGTGACGGTAATGGATGGGGCGGGGGCTGGTGAAAGCCCCTCGTGCCGCGTCAGTTCCAGCACGCAGAGTGTTTGAGACACCCGATGTCGGCAGCCGGAAGAACCGCGAAATCGGCTCGACATCTCCCGGTGCCGTCTCCTTGAAACGGCGTCGCGAGATCGCTGTATGCTCAGTCCGAGCGCTCGATGTCAGCACGTTGGGCTCCCAGCATCGAACATAGCCAAACTCCCATGACTCGTTTGTTAGCCCCCGCATGGCCTTGGCATAGCCGCTTGGCGTTCCCCATGCATTGGTCGCGACTGAGTCCGAGAGGGTCAGGCGTTCGAAGCGTTCGGCGTCCGGGAGGTCGTCGAGAGCGTCGAAACAGCTTGGGCCTTCAGGAAGCGCGGACGATTTGGAACCCGCCGCTCTCGTTATCGACGTCGGATAGACCGGGGCTGTTAGGCCCTTCTTCGAACCCATGAGGATCAGGCGTTCGCGATGCTGGGGCACACCAAAGGCCGAGGCGTTAAGGACTTTCCATGGAAGGGACACGTCATATCCATGAGCTTGGAACTCGCCGATCAGCTCCTCTAGGAACGCTTTATGTTTCCCAACGGTGATGCCCTTCACGTTCTCGAACACGAAATATGACGCATCCAGTTCGGAGACGATGCGCACAAAATCGCGGACCAACGAGTTTCGAGGGTCGTCTAGCGCCCTCTTCCCGATCATCGAAAACCCTTGGCAGGGTGCCCCTCCGAAGACGACGTCGATCTTGCGCGCCCCAATGCCCGCGAGGTGGCGAATATCGGCTCCCGTCAGGTCTTGAACGGACTGAGCAATAACCGTCGTATCAGGGAAGTTAAACGCATGAGCGGCGGCGTGGATGGGATCGATTTCCACCGCAGCGGCAACGTCGAAACCGGCCTGTTCAAAACCAAGGCTCATTCCGCCAACGCCAGCGAACAGGTCTATGCCGATTGGACGGGCCATCGTTCCGCTCCAGGGGACTGCTTTTTCCAAGGGGTAATCGAACCTACAGAAAAAGTCGATCGCTTTTTGTTCTCCAATGCGGTTCGCAACGAAGCGGTGCGAATGAGCCACTTGGCGATGCCACGTGGTTTGGGAGTGAGAAACGAAGGGGACGGAGACGTTCTGGTCGTCACTGGAACGTTGCTCGGCCCGAAACACGCCATAGCGTCGGGCCTGGCGGCGACTTGTGTTGGTTGCCAGCCATCAAGGCGCAGTGACCCGGGTTCACTAACTCTGTCACGAGTCTTCGCCAGCTGTCACGATGAGCGGTGATCTGGTTTACACCCCATCAGGCGAGCACCGCACTCATTGGCCCGAATATTATACAGTTTACAGATAAGACTCTGAAAAATCTGGGCTGGATTCAGCTTGGGAAGCTGACGTTCTACCTCTGAACTACGCCCGCGCGACGTCTTCCTTAGACGGAGGTCTGGCGCGGCTCAAGGCGGCGGGGCAAGGTCTTGTCGGGGAGGATGCGAAATGCGGCGAGGAAACGACGGCGGCGGCCTGGGCGGCCTCGGCTTCGGCTGTCTTGCAGCCACGATATTGGCGGGCGTGGCGGCGGCGGCGCTGTGGGTGATCTTCGCCTGGGGCGTCAATCAGGCCTGAGCGCCGCCGCCCTTGACAACTATTCGACGCTTTCGACGGCGACGCCGCGCGATTTCAGGATCGACTGGACGCTGTCGTCGCCGGTCAGGTGGGCGGCGCCCACAGCGATGAAGGCGGTGCCGGAGCCCTGGAGCTGGGTCTGGATCTGGTCGGCCCAGTCGGTGTTCCGGTCGACCAGCAGCACCTTGTACAGTTCCGGGGCGTCGGTCTTCATCTCCTCGACGACGATCTTGTCCAGGGCTTTAACGTCGCCCTTGGCCCAGGCCTCGACCATGGAATCGAGCCGGACCACCGCCTGATCATAGTCCTTCAACGTCTCGCGCAGGAGCTCCAGCTGGACGTCGTCAGGCAAGGTGGCCAGCATGCCGATCTGTTCCTCGATCGTTTCCAGACCATGCACGGGCTTGCCCGCCGCGATGGCGCGCGCCTTCAGGGCCTGCTCGACGCCGGACTGGGGATCATAGCCGGCCTTCAGCAGGGGGGCGACCGACAGGGTCAGACCGACCAGCCAGGGCTTCATCGGCTCCATCTGGGCGGCCGTGAGACCGATGGTCTGGGCGGCGACGTCCAGCTGGGCCACTTCCTCGGCCGTCAGGCGGCTGGACAGCGGGATCTGGGGCGACATGCCGTATTGCTGCACCAGGGGGATGACGGCCGCCTGGTCGTCGGGATTGCTGATTTCGAACCAGATGTCCGAGGCGCTTTCGAAGGCGGCCTGGACGCGTGGGCTGTTCCAGCCGGTGGTCGGGCGCAGCACATGGACTGTGCCGAACAGATACAGGGTCGAGTCCGCATCCTTGACCACCCACAGGGCCGGGCCCTGGCCCTGAATGGCGGGCGCCGCGGCGGCGGCTGGAGCCGGGGCGGCCTGGGTCTGGGGCTGGGCCAGGGCCTGGGCCGGGGCGCCGGCGATGGCGAAGACCAGGGCCAGGCCGGCGGCGACGCCGACGGCGCCCTGAGCCAGATTGGAGACGGAGGATTTCAGGCGTTTCGACAGGGTCATGGTTGTTTCCTTTGGTTGAAAGCGAGGTGAAGAAAGCGAGCGCCTCAGGCGAGCCCGCGACGGGCGGACACGACGGCGGAGACGAACAGGTAGAGGGTCATCAGGACGGCGTAGACGTCCCAGGCGGTGAGCGGCGGCAGCAGGCTGAGCCGCTCGGCTGCCGCCCACAGGAACAGCAGCCCCTGTCCCAGGAAGAAGGTCGCGGTGGCGGCCTCCAGGGTGGTGCGGCGCAGCAGTTCATCGACGCCGCGCCACATCCTGATGTTCAGCACCGTATGAACGGCGAACAGCAGAATGATCAGGCCCATCGCCATGCCGCCGGCCAGTCCCGCCAGAGAGAAGGCCAGGGGCAGCAGCAGGATGAAGCCGGAGAAGCCCAAGACGGCCGCCTGGAAGCGGGCCTGGCCGACCTCCTCAGACGAGGCGGGCTCTTCCAGATGATACATCCGGGCCAGGCGGCGCGGGTCCAGACTGATGACCATGACCGCACCGGCGCCGATCATCAGGGCGATTCCAGTCAAGGCCGCCAGGGCGTCTGACCATCGCAGGTTCAGGCCGTCCAGGGCGTCCGGCCCGATCAGCTGGGGCAGGACCGTTCGGCCGAAGACATAGCCGGCGGCCCCCATGACCGCGCCGAAGCCGAAGCCGACCAGCAGACGACGCGGCAGGCGAGCGTTTTTGGGGGATGAAGCGGTCATCCGTTGTTCTCCTCTTCCGAGAAAATGGACTCGATCGGTTGATCGAAGATGCGGGCGATCTTGAAGGCCAGCGGCAGGGAGGGGTCGTAGCGGCCGGTCTCCAGCGCATTGACGGTCTGGCGCGACACGCCCAGCAGTTCGGCGAGATGGGCCTGGGACCAGTCGCGCTCGGCCCGCAGCACCTTGAGGCGGTTGTTCATGGGTCAGCCCTCACCGGCGCGCCAGCCACCACCAGCCCCAGACCACGGCGTAACCGATCAGCATCAGCGCCATCATGCCCAGGGCGCCGGTCGCGGCGTAGGCGGCGGGGTCGGTCCGACCGTCGAAGGGAGAAGCGATCACAAACCGCTCAGCCGGCGGCGCGGTGGCAAGGACGATGAAGACGCCGCCTACAGCGAGACCGACGGACCCGCCGTAATACCAGGCCGCCTTGTGCGCCTCGCGCGCCGCCTCGTCGATACGAACCATCCAGGCGAAACCGAGCCAGAGCGCCAAGGCCATCATCAGCACCGCCATGACGCCGATGACCGCCAGCAAGGCTGTGTCCTCCTCGACCAAACCGCGGTTTGAGGCGAAGACGAAGACGACCGCCGAGATGACAACGATCACCATGACCGCCAGCACGCCGGCCAGCGACAGGGCGATGAGTTTCCAGAGGCCTTTGGCCATGACAATGCTCCTTGTCCTTATGACAAGGATGCTTGTCTCACGAGGCTTAGCGAGCTGTCAAGCACACTTGTCAAAGAGACAAGCTCAGTTGTCTGTCGGCGCCGTCAACTCCGGCCGGGCGATGGTGCGCGGCTGGGTTTCGACCTGAGCAAGCGCAGGAATTTCCTTGCCCTCGTGGTCCACCTGCAGATCCTCGAACCGGCGGGCCGAGACCATGACCTGGCTCTCCAGCGAGCCGACGAACTGGTTATATTTCCCGACCGCCTGATCCAGCGCCCGGCCGACCGCCGAGGCGTGGCCGCCCATGACCGACAGCCGTTTGTAGAGTTCGCGCCCCAGGGCGGCGACCTTGTCGGCGTTGGCCGCCTGTTCCTCGGCCCGCCAGCCATAGGCCACGGCCTTGCACAGGGCGAACAGGGTGGAGGGGGTGGCGATGACGACCCGCGATTCCATCGCGTCCGACAGCAAGTCCGGCGCATGGTCCAGGGCGGTGGACAGGAAGCTGTCGCCCGGCACGAACAGGACGACGAAATCGGGGCTGGGCTTGAACTGGTCCTGATAGGCCTTGGACGACAGCTGGCGCACATGGGTTTTCAGGCTGGCGGCGATGCGCAGACCGACAGACCGGGCGCGCGCCTCCTCGTCGCCCTCCTCGTCATCAAAGGCCAGGGGCACCTTGGCGTCGATCACGAACAGGCCGCCGCCCGGCAGACGCACCAGGAAGTCGGGCCGGTTCTGCCGCCCCTCGTCATCGGCGCTCGAGGTCTGTTCGGTAAAGTCGAACCGGCCGGCCATGCCGGCGGCCTCCAGCACATTGCGGCAGGTCTGCTCGCCCCAGCGACCGCGCCGGCCGGTGTTGCCGCGCAGGGCCTCGGTCAGTTTGCGCGCCTCGTCCCGCGTGGCCGACGAAGCCGCCATCAGCTGGGTCAGCTGTTCCTTCAGGCCGCCGGTCTCCTCGGCGCGGGTCTTTTCCAGCGCCGCCACATGTTCCTGAAACTTCGTCAGGGTGTCGGCCACCGGCTTCAGCTGGGCCGCCATCCGCTCGCGCGCCAACTGGTCCTGGGCGCGGAAGGTCTCGGTCGCGCGACTGACCATCTGGTCGGCGACCACCTGAGCCGACTGGGCGGCCTGGGCCTTCAGCAATTCGCCCATCGTGACCCGGCTCTCCTCGACCAGATCAATGCGCGCCAGGGCCGCCGACAGCGCCCCCTGTGCTCTTTGCCACCCCATGAAGGCCCACAGGAATCCGCCCCCCAAGGCGGCGGCGAGAACGGCGAGGATCAGCGCGAGCATGTTCATGCTCCGTTCCTAGCCGGAGTCGGCGGAACGGAAAAGCCGCCAGCGGCGTCTTTACGCCGGCCTTCGCGCCCGCATGGCTTGAACAATGGTGCCGTCGTCCAGCCAGTCCAGCTCGCCGCCCACCGGCACGCCGCGCGCCAGGGAGGTGACCTGGACGTCGGGGCCCGAGATGCGTTCGGCGACATAATGGGCCGTGGTCTGGCCGTCGACGGTGGCGGGCAGGGCCAGGACGACCTCGCGCACGGCCCCGCCCCCCTCGTTCTGATGTCTGACGCGCCCGACCAGTTCGGCGATGCGCAGATGTTCGGGGCCGACCCCGTCGAGGGCCGACAGCAGGCCGCCCAGCACATGGTATTTGCCGCGGAAGGCGCCGGACCGCTCCATGGCCCACAGGGCGCCGGCCTCCTCGACCACGCAGATCAGGCCGTTGTCGCGCGATCCGTCGGAACAGATGGCGCAGGGGTCGCGCGTGTCGGGCGCGCCGCAGACCGAACAGGACACCACTTTCTCGGCCGTCTCGGCCAGGGACGCCGCCAGCGGCACAAGCAATTGCTCGCGCCGCTTCAGCAGGGCCAGGGCCGCGCGCCGGGCCGAGCGCGGGCCGAGCCCTGGCAGTTTGGCGAGAAGGGAGATCAGCCGCTCGATCTCCGGCCCGGCGGAAGCGGCCATCAGAACAGTTTCGGCATTCCGGGAATATTCATCCCGGCCATCGGACCTGCGGCTTCCCGCATCAGGGCGTTGTTGACCTCGTCCAGCTTGCGCTTGGCGTCGGCGTGGGCGGCCACGATCAGATCGGCCAGGATCTCGCCCTCGCCGGGCGACAGCAGGCTGTCGTCGATCTTGATCGCGGTGATCTCGCCGGCGCCCTTCAGGGCCACGGTCACAAGGCCGCCGCCCGAGGAGCCCTCGGCGGAGGTTTCGGCCATCTTCGCCTGGGCGTCCTGCAGCTTTTGCTGCATCGCCTGGGCCTGCTGCATCAGTTGGGTAAGGTCTTTCATGCCCCCTAGATAAGACGAAGCCGGCCGGTGCGACAGGGGTGTTTCGCCCGGATGACGTGCGTCCCCTTGGAAACGATGGATTGCCTGATTTGCACTTGAAACAGTTGCTGAAGCGACTAAATCAGCACCTGCACTTGTTGCTTTTCATGATCAGGACGCCTTCCCATGGCCTATGATGCCGCCACCCAACGCGACGCCCCGCTGTCGGACGCCGCCCTGTCGCAACTCTTCACCGAGGCGCGCACCCGCAACGCCTGGAGCGACCGCCCGGTCGCGCCGGACCTGCTGCGCAAACTGTACGACCTGACCAAGTTCGGCCCCACGGCCGTCAACGCCAGCCCCGCCCGGTTCGTCTTCGTCACCTCGCCCGAAGCCAAGGCGCGGCTGATCCCGCTGATGAGCGAGGGCAATCGCGCCAAGACGCAGCAGGCGCCGGTGAACCTGATCATCGCCCAGGACATCGACTTCCACGAGCATCTGGACGCCCTGTTCCCGCACGCGCCGGGGGCCAAGGCCTGGTTCGCCGACGAGGCCGGACGTCGCGAGAGCGCCTTCCGCAACGCCTCGCTTCAGGGCGGATACCTGACCATCGCCGCCCGGGCCCTGGGCCTGGACGTCGGCCCCATGTCCGGCTTCGACGCCGCCCCGTGAAGGCGGAGTTCTTCCCCGACAGCAATGTCGAGCCGCACTACATCCTCAACCTCTGCTACGGCACGGAAGAGAACCTTTTCCCGCGCTCGCCGCGCCTGTCGTTCGAGCAGGCGGCGCAGATTCTCTGACCACCCGCGATCAGGGCCCAAAAAGACGACGGGGCGGCCTGCAAAGGCCGCCCCGCTTCAATTCCGACCATGCGAGGTCGATCTCAGGTGTTCGGCGGCGCTGCGCTGGTCGCAGCGGGCGGAGCCGCCGGGGTCTGCTGGGTCGTGGGCGCAGCGCCGACAGCCGGGGTTTCGCCGGTCGCCTCGGTCGCAGGCGCGCCCTCGGCAGGCGCCGCTTCTCCTTCGGCCGGGGCCGTCGCGCCGGGCTGACGGGCCGGATCGGGCGCCGGAATGGCGAAGCCGCCCGAGCCCTGGTTCCGCAGCCAGGCGATCAGATTGATCCGCGTCTGCGTATCGCGAATGCCGGCGAAGGACATCTTGGTGCCCGGCACATAGCGAGCCGGAGCGGTGATGAAGCTGTTCAGTTCGTCATAACCCCAGGTCGGCGCCTCGGCCTTGTGCTTGGCCATGGCGTCCGAATAGGCGAAGCCCGCCCGGTGCATGACCGGGCCGCCGACCACGCCAAACAGGTTCGGGCCGATGCCGTCGGCCCCGCCCTGCGCCGCATTGTGGCAGGCTTGGCAGCGCGCGAACGCGGCCTCGCCGGCGGCCAGATCGGCGGCCGGCAGGACCGTGCCCCAATCCGGCGGCAGCTCGGCCTGTTCAGCGCCGGCGGCCTCATCGGGCGCATCGACGAAATACCCCATCTTTTCCGGCGGCGCGGAATGATAGATCAGGCCCGACGCCTGTTGCACGACCAGGATGACGAACGCCGTCCCCAGGGCCGCACCGAATATCTTGTTCCATTTCAGATCGCCGCTCATGCGCGTCGTCTCATCCCGTCCCTAAGGTTTCCCACCTCCGCCGTCTTACGCAGCGAAGCCTTCCTTGCCTGATCAGGTCTTACACGGTAGCGCGGGGTTCGCAACCGGCGCGAACGCTCCAACAGCGGCGGCTGATCCAGGCAGGCTCCGAGTAGACTCATGAATCCGTTGATATTGATACCCGCTCGCATGGCGGCGACCCGTCTGCCGAACAAGCCCCTGGCCGATATCGGCGGCAAGCCCATGATCGTGCGGGCCTATCAGCAGGCCGAGGCCTCGGGCCTGCCGGTCGCGGTCGCCGCGGGCGATCCCGAGATCGTCGCCGCGATCGAGGCCATCGGCGGGCGCGCCATTCTGACAGATCCCGACCTGCCGTCGGGCTCGGACCGGATCCGCGCCGCCGTCGACGCCATCGACCCGGAAGGCGATTTCGACGCCGTGATCAATGTCCAGGGCGACATGCCCTTCGCCGACCCGGGCCTGGCCACGGCCTGCGCCGCCATCCTGCACGGCGAGCCGAGCTGCGACATCGCCACCCTGGTCGCAATCGAGGCCGATCTGTCGGACCGGACCAATCCCGACGTGGTCAAGGCGATCCTGGCCCTGGGCGAGAACGAGCGCCAGGGCCGCGCCCTCTATTTCACCCGCTCCACCCTGTACGGCGACGCCCCCATCTGGCGTCACATCGGCGTCTACGGCTATCGCCGCGCAGCCCTGAACCGCTTCTGCGCCGCGCCCCCGTCGCCGCTTGAGAGGCGCGAGAAGCTGGAACAGCTGCGGGCGCTGGAGATGGGCATGCAGATCTGGGCCGCCGTCATCGACGAAGCCCCCCTGTCCGTCGACAATCCGGCGGACCTGGAGGCGGCGCGAGCGCTGGCCTGACGAATCCCCCCTGATCGCTGCGCAATCGCCCCCCCCATGAAGGGGAGGGAGATCAGGCCTCCTCCGCCCAGGCCTTGATCAGGCTGTGGGCGATGGCGAAGGGCGGCGGGGCCTGGATGGTCGGATGTTCGCCGGCGATCACGGCCTTGGCCTCGGCCCGCGTCAGCCAGGCCACCGATTCCAGCTCGGTCTGATCCGGCCGGGCCTGGTCGTCCGACACCTCGGCGATCAGGCCGATCATCAGTTGCGACGGGAAGGGCCAGGGCTGGCTGGAGTGGTAGGCTGTGTCGATCACGGTCAGGCCGGCCTCTTCCTTCACCTCGCGGGCGCAGGCCTCTTCGATGGATTCGCCGGGCTCCAGGAAGCCGGCCAGGGCTGACATCCGCCCGACAGGCCAGGCCGCCTGGCGGCCCAGCAGACAGATCGGCTCAGGCCCGCCCTTGTAGACCGGCAGCATGATGGTGACCGGATCGACGCGCGGAAAATGTTCGGTCCCGCAGGCCGGGCAACGTCGTTTCCACCCGCCGGAGGTCGTCTCGCTCAGCGTGCCGCAGTTGGCGCAGAAGCCATGTTTGCGCCGCCAGTCGAACAGGCTCTTGGCCCCGCCCGCCATGGCCGCGTCCTGGGCCGGCAGGATGGCTGCGGCGCCGCGCATCTCGTGGAAGGCGCCCAATCCCCTCACCGGCCCTTCGGCCGGATCAATCGAGCCTTCGAACTCGATGGCGAAGACCGGCGCCCCGGCCCACAGACCCAGGAAGACATCGCGGTCCGGAACCATGTCGCGCGCGTGTTTCAGCGACAGCCAGGCCAGGCGCGGCCCCTCGGCCGTCTCCTCGACCAGCGGCCGCCCCTCCCACAGCACCATCGACTGGGCTTCGGGATTGGCCTCCTGCTCGGCCAGCCATTCGGAATCGTTGCGCAGGTCGCCGGCCCGATCCAGGGGATTGCCGGCGAAGATGTTCTGATGAGCCATGCGGCCTTGTAACCCTTGATTCCGTTCGCCGCACCCGTCATATCCCCTCTCGGAGATCGCGCGGGCGAAGGCTTCGCCAACCTGGTCAGGGCCGGAAGGCAGCAGCCACAACGAATTCCCCTTCGGGTCGCGCGGTCTCTACTTCATTCTTTTTTGCGCTATCGCTCACGACGCGGTCGCTCGCTGCTTGAGCGCGCACAGTCTCCTCCCCACGCAGTGGGGAAGGGGACCGCGAAGCGGTGGAGGGGCTCTCGAGGCCCCACTGACTTTCGTGATGCGGTGAAGACCCCTCCGTCACGGCGCGAAGACGCGCCGCGCCACCTCCTCGCTAAGCGGGGAGGTGACCGAGAATCGCTTCGCTGCAGACCTGACCCGCTGTAAGACTTCGCCCATGACGGACAGCGACACGAATCTCGACGGCCCGCCCTGGGAAGAGGACGAGGTCCTCGCGCGCGACGAAAACACCGACGACATGTTCGGTGCGCCCGCCTCCACGCCCGAGCCCGTCGCACCGCCCCCAGCCGTGACCGCCCCCGCGCGCCCCTCTGACCAGGCCCACGCAGGCGTCGAGGCCCATGCCGACGACGGGTCCGCCTATCAGGTGCTGGCGCGCAAATACCGGCCGCGCACCTTCGAGGACCTGATCGGGCAGGAGGCGATGGTCCGCACCCTGACCAACGCCTTCTCGACCGGCCGGATCGCCCACGCCTTCATGCTGACCGGGGTCCGCGGCGTCGGCAAAACGACCACCGCCCGCCTGCTGGCCCGCGCCCTGAACAACGAGACGGAGAGCATCGACCGGCCGTCCCTGACCCTGACCGCTCACGGCCGGCACGACGCCGCCATCATGGCCGGCCAGCATATGGACGTGATGGAGATGGACGCCGCCTCCCACACCGGCGTCAACGACATCCGCGACATCCTGGAGAGCGTCCGCTACGCCCCGGTCGAGGCGCGCTACAAGGTCTATGTGCTGGACGAGGTCCACATGCTGTCGACGCAGGCGTTCAACGCCCTGCTGAAGACGCTGGAGGAGCCGCCGCCCCACGCCAAATTCATCTTCGCCACCACCGAGATCCGCAAGGTGCCGGTGACGATCCTCAGCCGCTGCCAGAGATTCGACCTGCGTCGGGTCGAGCCCGAGATCCTGATCGGCCACCTGGGCCGGATCGCCGAGCGCGAAGGCATGAAGATCGAACAGGACGCCCTGGCCCTGATCTCGCGCGCGGCCGAGGGTTCGGTGCGCGACGGCCTGTCCCTGCTGGACCAGGCCCTGGTCCAGGCCGAGCGCGGCGAGATGGTCAAGACCGAGACGGTCCGCGACATGCTGGGCCTGGCCGACCGCAGCCAGACCATCGCCCTGTTCGAATCCGTCATGGCCGGCCGCACGCCCGAGGCCCTGGAGAATTTCCGCACTCTGTACGGCTTCGGCGCCGATCCGGTGCAGGTGACAAACGACCTGCTGGAACACTGCCACGCCGCCTCAGTGGCCAAGATGCTGGGCCCGAACGCGACCCGACTGCCCAATGACCAGGCGCAGAAGCTGGCCGCTCTGGGCGCCGCCATTCCGGCCGCAACCCTGTCGCGCACCTGGCAGATGCTGCTGAAGGCGCTGGACGAGGTGCGCCGCGCGCCCAATCCGGCCGA
>NZ_JMQR01000027.1:0-32898 GCF_000698025.1 Brevundimonas sp. EAKA
GGCTTGGACAGCGGCGGGCGCGGGGGCCGGGGCGGCGAAGGCGGGGGCGGCCAGCCCCAGCAGCAGGGCCGAGGCGGCGACGGTAAGGGACAGGCGGAATTTCATGCGGCTCTCCAAGGCCCGGAACGCCGGGCGGCTGGACCGTATCAGCGATTGCCCGCAACGCACCTTACAGAGCTGTAATCTTCAGCGTCCGAACACCTCGACGCCGATATCGCCGGCGGACGTCAGCCAGGCGCGCTTCATGCCCTGGCTGTTGAAAGGGCAGGCGATGTTTCCGGCGGCGTCGAGGGCGATCATTCCGCCGTCGCCCCCCATCCCGCCGATCTCGTCGATCACGGCCTGGGTGGCGGCGGCCAGGGTCTGGCCGGCGGCGACGCGCCAGGCGACCTGGGCGGCGGCGGCGACGCGGATGAAATATTCGCCCTGGCCGGTGCAGGAGGTCGCGGCGTGGCCGTCGGCCCAGGTTCCGGCGGCGGGGATGGGGGTGTCGCCGACGCGGCCCGGCATCTTGCCGAAGACCCCGGCGGTCGAGGTGGCGGCGGCGAGGCGGCCCCGGCTGTCCAGCACGCAGGCGCCGACCGTGCCGTGGCTTAGGGTTCCGGGCGGATGATTGTCCTCGCCCTGGCCGGCGCCGGTGTACCAGGCGGCCTCGTCGACGATGGGCTCCAGCCCCTGATCGTGCGCGAACAGGGCCGCGCCCTCGCCGACCAGCATGACGTGGGGCGTGCGGTCCATGACGGCGCGGGCGGCGACGACGGGGTTGCGGAAGCCTTGCAGGGCGGCGACCGACCCGGCGCGCTTGGTCGATCCGTCCATCAGGCTGGCGTCCAGCTCATAGGCGCCGGCCAGATTGGGAGAGGCGCCCTTGCCGGCGACATAGAGGCCGGAATCCTCGAGCATGGTCACGGCCGCCACGGCGACGTCCAGGGCGCTGTCGCCCACGTCCAGCCGCGCCTTCATGGCCTCGACCACCTGGCGCATGTGCGCGACCTCGGCGTCATAGTTGCGTTCGCGCCGGGCGCCGGCGCCGCCATGGAGGATGAGGGCGGTCATGTCGTCTTCCTGAGCCTGTTTCTGTCGCCTCTTTCAATCGGGCGTGGCGCTCTTTAGCGTTGGGATGAAGGCCGCGCCATGTCGGCTTGTCCAATAAACCAACGGCCTCAAGTCGTGCGAAGCGCGCTAGGCCAAGGAGGAATAATGCGCGCTGTCTTGTCCAAGGCTCCTGGCGGTCCCGAAACCCTGGTGGTGGAAGACGTGCTCGATCCCACGCCCAAGGCGGGCGAGGTGGTGATCGAGGTCAAGGCCGTGGGGATCAACTATCCCGACACGCTGATCATCGAGGACAAATACCAGTTCCGTCCCGAACGGCCGTTCTCGCCCGGCGCCGAGGTCGCTGGCGTGGTCGAGGCGGTGGGCGAGGGCGTCAAGGGCGTGGCCAAGGGCGACCGGGTCATCGCCGTGCCCGGCTGGGGCGGGCTGGTGGAGCGGCTGGCGGTGCGGGTCGAGACGGTCATTCCCATTCCAGAGGCCATGAGCTTCGAAGAGGCGGCGGCCCTGATCATGACCTATGGCACCAGCTATTATGCGCTCAAGGACCGGGCGCAGCTGAAGGCCGGAGAGACCCTGCTGGTGTTGGGGGCGGCCGGGGGCGTGGGCGCCGCCGCGGTCGAACTGGGCAAGGCCATGGGGGCGCGGGTCGTGGCCGCCGCCTCGACCAATGACAAGGTCCAGTTCGCTTTGGACCTGGGGGCCGACAACGGCCTGATCTATCCAACCGGGCCGATGGACAGGGCGGCGCAGAAGGAACTGTCGGGCGAGTTCAAACTGGCGACGGGGCGAGACGGGGCCGACGTGGTCTATGACGCGGTGGGCGGCGACTACGCCGATCCGGCGCTGCGGGCCATGGACTGGAACGGGCGCTATCTGGTGGTCGGCTTCCCGGCGGGAATCCCGTCCCTGCCGCTGAACCTGACCCTGCTGAAGTCGGTGTCTGTGATCGGGGTCTTCTGGGGCGCGGCCGTGGCGCGTGATCCGAAGGGGCACGCCGCCAACATGACCGAGCTGATGCAGATGTACGCCGAAGGCAAGATCCGGCCGCGCGTGTCGCAGACCTTCCCGCTGGAGAAGGCCGGGGAGGCGATCAAGGCGCTGGGCGACCGTCAGGCTCTGGGCAAGATCGTTGTGACGGTGGGGGATTGAGTCACCTTCTCCCCTTGCGGGAAAAGGTGGCCCGAAGGGCCGGATGAGGGGTTTGTGCGAAACGGCGAGGCCGGCGCGACCC
Organism: Brevundimonas sp. EAKA; assembly: GCF_000698025.1. Classification (NCBI taxonomy): domain Bacteria; kingdom Pseudomonadati; phylum Pseudomonadota; class Alphaproteobacteria; order Caulobacterales; family Caulobacteraceae; genus Brevundimonas; species Brevundimonas sp. EAKA. Next base: position 2,285 of record NZ_JMQR01000027.1, read on the forward strand.
TTCGCCCGACCGCGCCAGGACGACGGCTGCGCCGCCGTGCGCGGTCTCCTCTCCCGCAAGGGGAGAGGGGGTGGACTATTTCCCCTTCAGCCGCTGAACCGCGTCCTCGGCCTGGTCGCGGTGGCGGCGTTTGATGTTGGCGCCCAGGGTGGCGATTAGGGCGGCGATCACGGCCGCGTCGTCGGTATAGCCGATGCCGGCGAACAGGTCGGGGATCGCGTCGATCGGCATGATGAAATAGGCCAGGCCGGCGAAGATCATGCCCTTGGCCGGCAAGGGCGTCGCCGGGTCGCGCGCGGCGTACCAGGCGGCCAGGGCCTGATCTGCGAAGGGGATGCGGGCGGCCGTGCGCTGGATCTTGGGCCAGAAGCCCTTGGCGACGCGCACCTCGTTGACCTTGACGACAGAGGGCACGAGGGCCTTTCGCGGGTCCAGGGCGTCGACGGGTTTGGCTTTGGCGCTCATGGCCGCTAAATCCTCAAACGAAACTCAGGTTCAGTACAACATAGGAATGACCGGGATGAAACTCGACAGCACCATTTCCGCCGTGGTCACGGGCGGCGCCTCGGGTCTGGGCGAAGGCACGGCGCGCGCCATCGCCGCCACCGGGGCCAAGGTCGCCCTGTTCGACCTGAACGCCGAGAAGGGCGAGGCCATCGCGGCCGAGATCGGCGGCGTCTTCTGCCAAGTGGACGTCACCGACGACGCCTCGGTCGCCGCCGCCTTCGCCAAGGCCCGCGCCGCCCACGGCCAGGAGCGGCTGACCGTCAACTGCGCCGGCATCGCCACCGGAATGAAGACCGTCTCGCGCAAGAAGGACACCGGCGAGATCAAGGCCCACGACATGGCCCAGTTCGAACGCACCGTGCGGGTCAATCTGTTCGGCACCTTCCGCGTCCTGTCGCAGTCGGCGGCGGGCATGGTGACGCTGGAGCCGATGGCGGACGGCGAGCGCGGCCTGATCGTCAATACGGCGTCGGTGGCGGCCCAGGACGGCCAGATCGGCCAGGCGGCCTATTCGGCGTCCAAGGGCGGGGTCTACGCCATGACCCTGCCGATCGCGCGGGATCTGGCCCAGGAAGGGGTGCGCTGCAACACCATCCTGCCCGGCATCATGTGGACGCCGATGATGGCCGGGATGGACCAGAAGATCCAGAACGCCCTGGCCGCCGCCATCCCCTTCCCCAGCCGCCTGGGCACGCCCGCCGACTACGCCTCCCTGGTGCTGGAGCTGGCGCGCAACGTCTATATCAACGGCGAGTGCATCCGCCTGGACGGGGCTATCAGACTGGCGCCGCGCTGAGGCGCGGGGGGCGCTACGCTCGCGACGCGTTCCCGCCTTCGCGGGAATGACGAAGCTCGCTGCTTGAGCGCCAAGGGCGTGTGGGGTGCTGAAACGGTCCGAGAAATTGGGCTCAAGCAGCACGAAGTGCGATAGCCCAAAAAAAGGGGTTGCGGCCTGCCGCAACCCTCCGCTATACGCCCCCTCCTCGACGGGGAGCGCACCTAGCTCCTACGGAGTGCGGGCGTAGCTCAGTGGTAGAGCACAACCTTGCCAAGGTTGGGGTCGAGAGTTCGAATCTCTTCGCCCGCTCCAGTCGAGATTGCCAAGGCAATCAATAGGTTATGGCAGGGCGATCCCAACGGGATCGCCCACCCTATTTTTTACGCCGCTACCACACCGCTACCAAAAATCTTTTGCTGGCGAGCGCTCGCCTGTCCATTGGCATGGCGCATTGCGGTGAAGGCCCCTGAAATCTGCTGAAAAGACCGAACTAATTTTTGCGGAGATCGACCCGCGAGCAGGTCACGGGAAAATAGTGCCTTGGAATGTTGTTGCCCGCAGCTTCTTGCCTCGTATCCGTCAACCGCCGCCTTTGACTCTCTGAAGGATCCCGCGGGGTTTGGCGACGGTCAGGGTGTCGCGGTCTCGGCGCGGTCCCGAGCGATTGCTGTTCACCGTCCTGTAGTGACCTTAATAGGACCGGCCCGGTCTATCGCTCGTCCGCACGTCGGACTTCGCGGACGTCTGGCCGGCGTCGGCCGCCTGTCTGACCAAGGACCTGTGATGACCTTCACCCGCCTGCGCTCGCTGCCGGACCCGGATCATCTGCCGGCTCTGGACGCGGCCTATCTGTCCGCCGATCCCGCCCGTGGACTGGGCCCGACCGAGCCGGCGCCGCGTATCCTTCTCCTGTACGGATCGCTGCGCGAGCGGTCGTATTCGCGGTTCTGCGTCGAGGAAGCGGCCCGCCTGCTGCAGCAAATGGGATGCGAGACCCGCATCTTCGACCCCACCGACCTGCCCCTGCCGGGCGCGCCCGGCGACGACGACCACCCGGCGGTGCGCGAGTTGCGCGAACACGCCTTGTGGTCGGAGGGCATGGTCTGGTGCAGCCCGGAGCGGCACGGCCAGGTCTCCGGACTGATGAAGCTGCAGATCGATCACCTGCCGTTGAGCCTGGGCGGCATGCGCCCGACCCAGGGCCGGACGCTCGCCGTCATGCAGGTGTCGGGCGGGTCCCAGAGCTTCAACGCCGTCAACACTCTGCGCCTTCTGGGCCGCTGGATGCGGATGGTCACCATCCCCAACCAGTCGAGCGTGGCCAAGGCCTTCCAGGAATTCGACGAGGCCGGCCGGATGAAACCCTCGGCCTACTATGAGCGGATTGTCGATGTGATGGAGGAACTGGTGCGCTTCACCATCCTGGTCCGGCCCCACGCCGTTCAGCTCGTGGACCGCTATTCGGAGCGCAAGGCGGCCGGAGTTTTGGTGGATGCCGCGTCCGACCTCTCGGCCATTGCTATCGCACGCCAGGCCTGAGGCTGCGTTTTTGGCGGTAACGCGCCAGAACTGGCGAATTGCGATCCTCCCTGTCGAGGCAGGGTCTTCAGTGGAGCCGCACGGCGCAGAGCCTCGCCGGCGCCATGGGGAGGCGCTTATCCTCGATCGACCAGAGAATAGCTTGTGCTGCGTCCCCCGCCGTCATCCTTCACGAGGATGCCCCGGTCCACCAGATCTTTGATGTCGCGCAAGGCCGTGTCGGGCGAGGACTTCGTCAGCGCCGCCCATTTGGTCGAGGTGAGCTTGCCTTCGAAGCCGTCGAGCAGCCGGTTGATGACCGTGCTCTGGCGCTCGCTCAACGTCTGACCTGCGAGCGCCTCCCAGAAGCGCGCCTTGCGCATCACATGGGTCAGGGTGGTTTCCGCGCCGTCGAATGCGCGATCGAGGCAGCCGAGGAACCAGTCCAGCCAGAGGGTCACGTCCAGCGCGCCTTTCTGGGTCGTCTCCAGGGTCGCGTAGTAGTCCTTGCGCTCCAGCCGGATCTGGGCGGACATGCTGTAGAACCGCTGGGCGCTTTTCTCGGAACGGGCGAGCGCCATGTCGGCGATCGCCCGGGCGATCCGGCCGTTCCCGTCGTCGAACGGGTGGATGGTCACGAACCACAGGTGGGCGATCGCGGCCTTGAGGACCGGATCCGTCCGCGGCTCGTCAGTGAACCAGTCGAGGAACGCGCGCATCTCGTCCTGCAGACGGGCGGCGGGCGGCGCTTCATAGTGCACGCGCTCTCGTCCGAAGGGGCCCGAGACGACCTGCATCGGGCCGGAGCTCTCGTTGCGCCAGGCGCCGACGACGATCTTCGTCATGCCGCTGCGTCCGGTCGGAAACAGGGCGGCGTGCCAGCCGAACAGCCGTTCCTCGGTGAGCGGAGACGCAAAGTTCTGGGTCGCGTCGAGCATCATTTCGACGACGCCTTCGACGTTGCGATCCGCGGGGGCGAGGGCCCCGATATCCATGCCGAGGCGGCGGGCGATGGAGGATCGCACCTGATCCTTGTCGAGCAGCTCGCCTTCGATTTCGCTGGATTTCAGGACATCTTCGGTAAGGGTCTCGAGGACGGCTTCAGCGCGGAGGTCGAAGCCGAGCGTGTGCATCCGGCCAAGCAGAAGGCCTTGGCGATGACGGACGGCTGGGAGGCGATCGGCAAGCGCGTCAGCGCGCCATTCCAGACGCGGCCAGCCTTCGATCTCATGGATGTATTGCGCCATTCCCCGCACTCCTTGCGGGGAATATGGGCGTTATGCGCCGCAGGAGCAAGGCTGTTCTCCGCGTGAAGTGCGGAGAATAGGACGCCTAATCTCCGCACCAAGGGAGGCCTCGCACACTATAGGCGGCCCCCGCACCCTGGGTATCCGCGGACTGCGCGGCTATCGGCGCCCAAGGAGCTCCGAAACCCGCGGGCCGCAGTTGGGCCTCAGGCGGAGACGCCCGCTCAAGAGGCTGGGCGCGCGCCCTTCGGCGCCGCATGCCGGGAGAAGCCGACCACGAGGATAGCAATCGTCAGAAGCTGAACGGCGACGCCCTCGACCGTCGGATAAAGACCGAGGATCTCGATGCGGGGGATCCACTCCAGCGGATGGACATCGAGCCAGCCCGCCTCCTGCAGCGCAGCCACGCCCTTGCCGACGAGGACGACCGACAGGATGGCCATGAGGATCGAGCTCAGCGAGAAGAACCGGCCGATCGGGAGGCGCATGCTGTAGGCCAGCAAGGCCCAGGCCACCACGGCCAGGATGGCCACCGCCGTCAGGGCGCCGGCCAGCATGCCGAGATGGCCGCCCTGGCTCCAGATCGCCGCATAGAAGAGGATGGTCTCGAACACCTCGCGATAGACGACGATGAAGGCCAGCAGGAACAGGAACCAGGCCGACCGCTTCGACAGCGCGTGGGAGAGCTTGTCGCGGATATAGGTCTGCCAGGCGTCGGCGTGCGACTTCCCATGCATCCAGATGCCGACCGAGACGAGCACCACGGCCGCCAGGAGCGAGCCGAATCCTTCGGTGAGCTCCCGGCTGGCGCCGCTGATGGAGATGAAGAAGGTCGCGGCCGCCCAGGTGGCGCCGCCGGCGACCAGCGCGGCCACCCAGCCGCCGTGGACGTAGCGCAGCACCTCGGGCCGTTCGGCCTTCCTCAGGAAGGCGATCATCGCCACCACGATGAGGATGGCTTCCAGCCCTTCGCGCAGCAGGATGGTGAAAGCGCCGAGGAAGCTGGCGAGATTGTCCGCCTCCTGGGGCGCGAGGGCGCGTTCGGCCGTGTCCAGCAGGGCGTTCGCGCGGGCGACCCGGTCCGCGACCTCCTGGGTCGGCGCGCGCCTGCTGATCGAGATGCGCAGGTCGGTCATGGCCGTCTCGACCCGCCGCAGCAAGGCGCCGTCACGAGCGCCGAGCGCCGGCTCCACCGGTTCGACGCCGTCGAGATAGGCCGAGAGGGCGAGGTCGGTCGCGGCCTTGCGGTCGCCCCGGCGATAGGCGGCCTCGCTTTCGGCCAGTCGCGTCCGGGCCAGGGTCAGGGTCGATCCCTCGGCGCGAACCGTCGCCTCGGGATGGCGACGCAGGTGAGCGATGACCGCCCGCGCCTTCGTCTCGCCGATCCTTGTCGCCAGCTCCGCCGGGGTGGCCTGGGTGAGGGCGGCCAGGTCAGGGAACGCGGCGCGGATCGCCGCGTCGCTCTCCCAGAGGCGTCGACCTTCGGCGGCTTCGGCGTCGGTGAAGGCGAACCGGCCCACGTAGAAGGCCAAGGCCCAGCGATCCTCGGCCGGCAGATGGGCGAAGCTGGCCATGGCCGTGCCCTCGAGCCCCTGATCGATCACCTGGTAGAGGCCGAACACGCTGCGCTGACGGGCGCGCTCCACATCCGCGAAGGCGATCGCAGGCGGGTCGAGCCCCTCGGCGCCCGGGCCGTCGGCGCGTCCGGTCACGCCATGGCAGACCGAGCATTGCTCGGCATAGAGGGTCGCGCCGCGGGCCAGATCAGGCGGGAACGAAGGCGCGAGCGGGCTCGGATAGGCCGCCAGCACCGCGCCGGCCAGCGCCTTGGCCCGGGCCCCGACGACCCCCGGGTCGGCCTTGTCGAGGATGGCCGCCTGCAGGGCCTCCGCGTCACGGATCAGGCCGGCCTTGGCCGGGTTCGGCGGCAGGGCGTCCAGGCGGGGCCGGATCTGGCCGCCGAACTCGATCATCTCGCCGTATTCGGCCGGATTGGTCACCTGACCATTGGCAACCGCGCCGGCATAGTCGACCGCCACATAGTCGAGCAGTCGCCAGGCGACCTGGGCCTCGGAGGCGGACGGCGCCTGGGCCAGGGCGGGTGCGGACAGCCCCATCGCAAGCATCAGGGCGAAAAGGCGGAGCAGAGGGCGCATGGGAGACCTAGTTGTGAGCGGCTCGCAATAGCATTCAGGCGACGGCACTGTCGCGCTTTATTCGCGACGCGGCCGGGCTCGCAGGCGGCGACGGCTCCCCGTCCGCCGAGACGCCACGGCGCTGCGTGGCCAGCCCGGGCAGCTACGCGGCGCGGCGCTCGTTACAGGTGGATCGTGCGGTCGGCCACAGCCAGGCATGCCTCGCGCAAGGCTTCCGGAAGCGTCGGATGCGCATGGCTCGTCCGCGCCACGTCCTCGGCCGCCGCGCCGAATTGCATGACGGCGACCGCTTCATGGATCAGACTGCCGGCGTCCGGCCCCAGGATGTGCACGCCGAGAATCTTGTCCGTCCTGGCGTCCGCCAACACCTTGACCAACCCGTTCTTCTCCAACCGCGCCTTGGCCATGGCGTTTGCCGAGAACGGAAAGCGCCCGACGCGATAGGCCACGCCGGCCGCCTTGAGGTCGTCCTCGGTGCGCCCGACTGAGGCCAGTTCCGGCCAGGTGTAGACGACGGCGGGGATCGTCCCGTAGTCGACATGGCCTGCGCCGCCGGCAAGGCGTTCGGCAAGGGCGATCCCTTCCTCTTCCGCCTTGTGGGCCAGCATGGCGCCGCCGATGACATCGCCGATGGCGTAGACCCCTTCGGCGCTGGTTCGAAAGCCGTCGTCGACCGGAATAAAGCCCTTGCGGTCGGGCTTGATGCCGACCGTCTCAAGGTCGAGCCCGGCGGTGGCGGGGCGTCGGCCAATCGAAACCAGCACGACATCGGCCTTGATGGTTCCCCGCGCGCCTTCGCCCATGGGCTCGACGTCAAGGACGACGTCGTCGCCGTCCATCCGCGATCCGACCACCTTGTGCCCGAGGCAGAACTCGAAGCCCTGGGCCTCGAGCACCTTGTGCAGCGCCGTCGACATCTCCGAGTCGACGCCGGACGCGATCCGGTCGAGCACCTCGATAACCGTGACCTCGCTGCCGAGCCGGCGCCAGACCGACCCCAGCTCCAGTCCGACGTAGCCGCCGCCGATCACCGCCAGCTGGCGCGGCGCCGCCGTCAGGCTCAGCGCGCCGGCCGAGGTGACGATCCGTTGCTCGTCGATGGGCAGATCGGGCAAGGTCGCCGCTTCCGATCCGCTGGCGATGACCACCGCCTTGCGGGCCTGCACCTCGAAGGGGCCGTCGGCGCCGCTCACCTCCACGCGGTCGCGCGCCAGCAGCCGCCCGCGGCCCTGGAGGCGTGTGACCTTGTGCTTGCGCAGGAGGTAGGCGACCCCTTCCCCCAGCTCGGTCACCACCTTGCCCTTGTGCCGCATAACGCCGTCAAGGTCGGCCCGCACATTGTCGACCAGGACGCCGAACGCTTCCAGGTTGCGCGCCATCTCCAGCCGCTCGGTGGCCTGCAGCAGCGCCTTGGACGGAATGCAGCCGATGTTCAGGCAGGTTCCCCCGAGCACTTCGCGGTCGTCGATGACGGCCACCGACATGCCGAGCTGGCTCGCCCGGATCGCGCAGGGGTATCCGCCTGGCCCGCCCCCGATGATCACCAGATCATACGACATCGTGGAAGCGCCCATGGGGTCAGGCCTTGCTGTGGATGGATGGGTGAAGAGGGCGCGGCCAGCCCATGGAGCCAGCATCAGGCGCCGACCTAGCCAGGGCGGCGTCACGCGTCGCCATTCGGAACCCGCTCCTGGGGAGGGCCGGCAGTCGGCGGAAGTCGATGTCCAGGTCCTGATCCGGCAGCCGGTAGCTCAGGTCGGCGAGCAAGCCGACGGCGCGCTCCATCAGGTCGATGACGATGCTTTCGCCCGGGCAACGGTGACCAGTCGCCGGATCCCCTCCGCCTTGGGGAATGAGACCGAACGGGTCTCCGGCGCCGTCGATGAAGCGCTCCGGCCGGAACTCCTCGGGATCGTTCCAGCCCGCGGGGTCGTGATTGGAACCGAAGAGATCGAGGACGACCTGCCGGCCCTCCGGGAAGACGAGATCGCGCCAGCGAAACGGCGTACGCACGCGCCCGATCACCGCCGGGAAGAACGGGTAGAAGCGCCGCACCTCCTGAACGAAGGCGCGGCGGCGCCCGGGGTCCGCGGCGGCCAGGCGGGCCGCCTCGGGGTGCGCCTGCATCGCGTGCGCTACAAACACGATGTAGACCGAGGTCGCCACGGTCGGCCGGAGCACATTGGCCAGCTCAACCGCCGCCGTCTGGAGCGGCAACGGTTCGCCATCGCCGGCGCGGGCCCGGGCCCAGGCGTGAGAGGCGGTCTCCGGATCCGGAGACAGACGGCCGGCGCGAATGTCTTCGATGATCGACGCCAGCCAGGCGTCGACGCGCCGACGCGCATGCCTTGACCACAGGTGACGTGGTCCTGGCGATCCGGCTGCGTCGAACAGCGCCCTCAGGTGACGGACCCGTCTCGCTTCTTCCTCCGGCGCAAGGGGCACCCCGGCCCAGGCGCAGACGGCGCGGGTCAGAACCGGCTGCAGGGCATCGTACAGCACGATGTCTTCCTCACCGGCCCATTCGACGGCCGCGCGCCGCCACTCCGCCTCGAACAGCTCGCCCAGCCGCGCGATCCGTTCCGGCGACATGAGGGACATGAAGACGCGCTTGCGAGCGCGGTGCGCCTCGCCGTCCAGGCCCTGGACGCCGCCCTCTCCAAGGAGCGTCCGACGAACGGGCGCCGGCATCGCGCCGGCCCGCGAGATTCGGGCCTCGTCGTAGAAGACCCGAGCCGCCTCGCGGCCCCTCAAACAGATTGTCTCCTTCAGCGCCAGACGGGTCTCGAAGGCGTCGGCGCCGGCCTGCTCGAACAGGCGGGAGAGGCGCCGGTACGGGTCCGCCAACAGGGCCAGGGTCTGGTCGCCAAGTCGCGACGTCCGCCTATGCGCCATCGAAGTCCTCCAGATAGAAGAGCGGTCCGCGACGGGAGCTCCGGATCTCGTGCAAACGTCGCCGTGACCCAATGGCTCCAGGGTCATCTTGCCAACCGGATATTCGACCGGTCGGCGGGCGCGGCGGATCCGCGAAGAGTGGGTCGAACTGATCGAGGGCCGGATTCACAGCGGAGCGGACGGATCGTGCAGCGCTTCGATCACCTTGCAGGCGGAGACCCGGCCGCCGGCGCATTCCGCGGTCATGCGCGACAACTCGCGCTGGAGGGCCCGGAGCCGGGCGATCTTCTGGGTCACATCGGCCAGATGGCGTTCGGCCAGAGTGCTGGCCTCGGCGCAGGGTCGATCCGGGTGATCGGACAGATCCAGCAGGGAGCGGATCGAATCCAGATCGAAGCCCAGTTGGCGGGCATGCCGGATGAACGACAGGCGGCGTTCCGCCGCGTCGTCATACATGCGCCGGTCGCTGGCGGTGCGCAGCGGGGCAGGAAGCAGGCCGATCTCCTCATAGAAACGGATGGTCGGGACCTTGACGCCGGTGGCGGCCGCCAGCTTGCCGATGGGGCGCAGGCCGGGCGAGGCGGAAGAGGGCAAGGTCATCGCGTCATCTCGGGGCGGCGGACTGAACGGCGGACGGCGGGTCGAGGGAGGGTCATCGACCCAGCCCCATGAGGACGATGGCGATGCCGAAGGCGCCGATCGTTGAGACGCCGGTGAGAGCCATGCCGAAGGCGCGGGCGGCCGCGCCGCGGGGATAGCCCATGGCGAAACACACACGACCGACGAGATAGAGGGCGACCAGCACGGGCAGGAGGATCATCTCCTCGCCGCGCAGAACGGTGGCGAGGACGAGGTGGGCGCCGACCGCCAGGACTGTCTGCTCAAGCGAGTTCTGGAGCACGGCGGCGGGTACGGCGAGCCTGGCGCTGGGCGCCGCAAAGGCGGAGCCCGGCCGGTCGGCCCCCGAGCGGAACCGGATGCTGGCGACGGCCCTCACGCAGGCGGCGAGCCACAGGAAGACCGGGAGGTCCGCCTTCAGGGCATAGGCCAGCCGATCGGCCGTCGCCATGTCCGGCGCGGCCCCAAGGAGCGGCGGCGGCAGCCAGAGCCAGGCCGATGCGACCGCCCCGGCGGTGATGAGGATCGCCAGCGCCGAGCGGACGGCGATTCCCCTCTGGTCGGCGGACAGGGTCATCGCGCCGCCCGTCCCAGGGTCGAGGCCGCCGGGCGGCTATCCGAGCTCCGAACGGTCAGGAGGAGCAGCGCGACACCGCAAACAATGGCCGCGTCGGCCAGGTTGAAGGTCGGCCAGTGGGCCTCGCCCCAATGAAGGTCGATAAAGTCGGTGACCGCACCGGAGCGCAGCCGGTCGAGCAGGTTCCCGATCGCTCCGCCGGCAATGAAGCTCGCCGCGACCGCAGTGACGGCGCTTCGCGTCCGCCAGATCCAGGCCAGCAAGGCGCCGACGATCACAAACGCCACGGCGCTCAGCGCCCATCGCCCCGCGTCGCCCGAGCCGGCGAACAGGCCGAAGGTGACGCCGGGATTGAAGCCCAAACGCAGTGCGAGGAACGGCGTGAGGTCCACCGGGGCGGCCAGCTGAGCGCGGGCTGCGGCCTTGGCGGCCTGATCCAGAGCTGCGATCAGCACGACGAGCGCAAAGGCGATCGCCTGCAGGCGTCCGGGAGCACGTCGGGTCGGGTGCACGGTGATCATAAGGCCTCCAATGGATTTCAACCGATTATGCTTCCTCTAGCTACTAGAGGATCAAGCCGGTTTCGGCCAATAGGCGCCTTTCAGACCAAGCATTCATTTTCGGCTTGATCCTCAAGCGACTGGAGGATGCATGCTTCCATCGAAAGGTGACCCGATGACTGAATCCCTCCCGTCCTGTGATCCGGCCTCGTCCGGCTGTGGTTGCGGCGCGGCCGTCAAGTTTGACGGCGCCATTCCGGCCTATCGGCGCATCCTGATGGCGGTGATCGCCATCAACGGCGCCGCCTTCCTGGCCATTGCCGGCGGCGCGGCCTTGCAGGGCTCGGCCTCCCTGGGCGCCAACGCCCTCGACTTCCTGGCCGACGCCGCCACCTACGGCATCAGCCTGGCCGTGATCGGCCGTTCGGTCGCCGTGCGGTCCGGCGCAGCCATGATCAAGGGCGCCAGCCTCGCGGCGCTGGCCTTGTTCATCCTGGGCTATGCGATCTGGCGCGCCACGACCGGAGCGGCGCCGGAGGGCTTCATCATCACCGGACTAGGCGCTCTGGGTTTCTTCGCCAACGCCCTGGCCGCCCTTCTGCTGGTCCGCCACCGGGAGGGTGACGCCAATGTCCGTTCGGTCTGGCTGTGCACGCGCAACGACCTGATCCAGAGCCTGGTGGTCGCCGGCACGGGCCTCGCCGTCTGGGTCACCGCGTCACGCTGGCCGGACCTGATCGCCGGAGCCATCCTGGCCGTCGTGTTTCTGCAATCCGGCTGGTCGATCATTCGCCAGTCCCGTGAAGAGCGCAAGGTCGCGGCGTGACGGAGAGCTTCACCCCCGCGCTCGGCCACGCCTGGCTGAGCGGCTTCTACGACCCCGCCATCGCCTTGCTGACACGCGAACGGGTGTGGCGGGCGAGGCTGCTCGACCAGGTCGCCCCGGCGACCGGCGAGACGATCGTCGACCTCGGCTGCGGGACCGGCTCCTTCGCCGTGAGCTTGGCGCAGCGGGCGCCGGGCGCGCGCGTCATCGGCCTGGATCCCGACGGCGACATCCTCGGAAGGGCGAAGGCCAAGGCCGCCGCCGCCGGCCAGCCGGTCCGCTTCGTGCAGGGCTTCGCGCGCGACGCGGCCGCGCTGCTGGGCGACGGCGTCGCCGACAAGGTCGTGTCCAGCCTGGTCTTCCATCAGCTGCCGATGGCGGAGAAGCGCCTCGGGCTGGCGGCCAACCTTCGGGCCCTCAAGCCTGGAGGCGCACTCCACATCGCCGACTACGGGCATCAGACGGGAGTGATGCGTACGCTGTTCCGCATCGTCCAGTCGCTGGACGGCTACGAGAACACCCAGCCGAACGCCGACGGCGTCCTTCCCGATCTGATCTCCGAGGCCGGATTCATCAATGTCGCCGAGAACACCGCGCTGGCCACCATGACCGGCTCGATCGCCTTCTTTCGCGCCGAGCGTGCGCCTCCGGTCGCCGCCTGAGCGGCGGTGCGACGATGAGACGATTGATGTCGCGGCGCCGCGTGGTATGGGACGGCATGGGATTCTCCTCGGTCAGGCATGGACTGGTGACGGCGCTGCTCGCGGCGTTCCTGTCCCTGTTCGTCCTGGTCTCCGTCGTCGACGCTGCGACCTGCGGCCCCGAAGCGACGACATCCCCCGCCTCCAGCGCGCTCGTCGACAGTCCCGTGGATCGGGGCGACGGCGGCGGCAATCCGGACAACCACGCCATCTGTTCGCACGGCCATTGTCATCAAAGCGGCGTCGCCGTGGCCGAGACGGCGCTTGAGCCGGTCGTGAGCCATGCCGGGGCGGATCTGAACGCCCTTCTGATCGCGGACGGCTTGCCGTCCCGCATGCCCGCCGGACCGGAACGCCCGCCCAGAGGCTGACGGGACTGCGCGCGATCGCGCGCCTTCACGTCAACCATCCGGGAAACAGGACCTATGCCATCCCTTGAACGCCGGCTGCCGCATCCTGCGGCGGGCGGAGCCGCGATCGCCCTGGCGGCGATCCTGGCCATTCTGGCCCCAGGGTCAGCCATCGCCGAACCCGTCACCCTGGCCGAGGCGCTGGCTCGCGCCGCGACCTCCTCGCCCGCCCTGGCGGCCGCCGAAGCGGATGTCGCGGCCGCCGTCGGCCGCGCGCAGCAGGCCGGTTTCCGACCCAATCCCGAGCTCGGCCTGGAGGTCGAGAATTTCGCCGGCACCGGCGGCTTCTCCGGCGTCGATGACGCGGAAAGCACCCTGAGCGTCGAACAGCGGTTCGAGCTCGGCGGCAAGCGGTCCGCGCGCGAGCGCGCCGCCCAGGCCGAGGTGGACGCCGCCCGGCTGCGCCTGGCCGTGGCCCGCGCCGATCTGGAACAGGAGGTGCGCGACGCCTACGCCGAGGCTTGGGCCGACAGCCGCCGGGTCGAACTGGCCCGCGACCAGTTCCTCCGCGCCGACAACCTGCAGACCATCGCCACCGAGCTCGTGGACGCCGGCCGCGAGCCGCCGCTTCGGGCCCTGCGGGCGCGCACGGCCGCCCTGGAGGCGGTCGGCCGGGTTCGGGCCGCCGAGGCCGAATACGCCGAAGCCCAGCGCGCGCTCGCCGCCCTGTGGGGCGGCGGCGAAGACCTGCCCGAACCGACCGCTCCCGACGCCTTCCCGGCGCCGGCTGCGATCATCGACCCGGCCACAGCGCTGGACGTGCGTCTCGCCGAGGCGGAGGTGGCCACCTCTGTCGCCGTCGTCGAGCGGGAACGGACCCTGTCGCGCCCCGACGTGACCGTCAGCGTCGGGGCACGCCAATTCCGGGGCACGGACGACACCGCCCTGGTCTTCGGCGCCTCCATGCCGATCGGTCTGTTCGACCGCAACCAGGGCAATATCGCCGCCGCCAACGCGGAGCGGACCGGAGCCGAGGCTCGCCGTAACGCGGCCCTGGCGGGCGCCATCCGGCGGACGCGCGATGCCCAGGCCGCGCTTCGCACCGCCGAGTCCCAACTCGCCTTCCTCGAGAACCAGGCCGAACCCGAGGCTATCGAAGCGGTGCGCATCGCCCGCGAAGGCTTCTCGGCCGGCCGCTTCACCCTGCTGGACGTGCTCGACGCCGAAGAGGCGCTCAACACCGTCCAGGCCGACATGATCACCGCCGAGCTGGAGCGGGCGCAAGCCGTCGCCGCCCTGACCCGCGCTACCGAAACCGAAGGATCCGCCCGATGAAGAGACTCACCAACCAGCAACGCCTGCTCGGCGGCGCGGCGGCGGCCGTGATCGTCCTCGGCGGCGGTTTCGCCGTCTGGACCATGACGCGCGGTCCCGACGCCGCGCCGGAAGCCGCCGCAGAAGCGGAAGAAGAGCACGGCGCGGGGGAAGCCCTGGAGATGGACGCCGCCCGCATCCAGGCGGCCGGCATCGTCCTCGCGCCCGTCGGCAGCGGCTCGCTGAGCGCCGAGATCGTCGCCCAAGGCACGGTCGTGGGCACGCCCCAGGGCGAGGCGGTGCTCGCGGCCCGCGCCGACGGCGTGATCACTCGAGTCTCCCTGAGGCTGGGCGACAGCGTTCGCGCCGGCCAGATCGTGGCCCTGATCGAAAGCCGCGAGGCCTCGACCATCGCGGCCGAGCGCTCGGCCGCCCAGGCCCGGCTGACCGCCGCCCGGCAGGCGCTCGCCCGCGAGCAACGGCTGTTCGACGCCCAGATCACCGCGCGGCAGGAACTCGAGGCGGCCCAGACCGTCCTGGCCGAGGCCGAGGCGGAAGCTCGCCGGACGTCGTCCGCCGCCGCCGCCGCCCGGGTCTCGGGCGACGGACGCAGCACGGGCGTCGTCAGCCCGATCAATGGCCGGGTTACGGAAGCGAACGCCACGCTCGGCGCCTTCGTGACGGCCGGGACCGAACTGTTCCACGTCGCCAACGCCAGCCAGATCGAGATCCAGGCCTCGGTCTCCGCCGACGACGCCGGCCGGATCGCGCCGGGCGACCGGGCCAGCATCACCCTGCCCGAGGGCGAGGTGCAGGCGACGGTCCGATCGATCACGCCGGGGGTGAACGCGGAAAGCCGCGCCGCCACCGTGCTGCTCAACGTCGCCGGGGTCGGAGGCCTGCGTCCCGGCCAGGCGATCGCGGTGAGGATCTACACGCGGGATGCGGGAACCACCGGCGGCGTCTCCGTCCCCGAGGAAGCCATTCAGACCGTCGAGGGCCGCGACGTGGTGTTCGTCAGAACCGCAGAGGGCTTCGCCGCCACGTCGGTCAGCGTCGGCCAGCGCAGCGCCGGCCGGGCCCAGATCACCGCCGGCCTGACCGCGGGCCAGGTCGTCGCCACCCGCAACGCCTTCCTGCTGAAGGCGGAGTTGGGCAAGGGTTCGGGCGAGGAAGAATAGATCATGATCGCCAACCTCATGGCCCTGTCGGTGCGGGCGCGATGGATGATCATCGCGCTGGTGCTGATCGTCTCCACCTACGGCGCCTGGCAGCTCACGCAGCTGCCGATCGACGCCGTCCCCGACATCACCAACAACCAGGTGCAGATCAACACCCAGGACCCTTCACTGTCTCCGGTGGAGATCGAGAAGCGCGTCACCTTCCCGGTCGAGACGGCCATGGCCGGCATTCCCGGTCTGCACTCGACCCGGTCGCTGTCCCGCAACGGCTTCTCGCAGGTCACGGTGATCTTCGAGGAGAACGTCGACCTCTATTTCGCGCGCCAGCAGGTCAGCGAGCGCCTCGTCCAGGCCCAGGAGAGCCTTCCCGAGGGCGTCCAACCCCAGATCGGGCCCGTCACCACGGGCCTGGGCGAGGTCTTCATGTACGCGATCGACTACGCCAATCCCGGCGGCCGCGGAGCGACAGTCCGCAACGGCCAGCCGGGGTGGCAGTCCGACGGGTCCTTCCTTACGCCCGAGGGCGATCGTCTGACCGACGACATCTCCCGGGCGGCCTATCTCCGGACCGTCCAGGACTGGATCATCGCGCCGCAGCTGCGGACCGTGAACGGCGTCGCCGGCGTGGACACCATCGGGGGCTTCGAGAAGCAGTACGTCGTCGAGCCGGATCCCACCCGTCTGGCTCAGTACGGCGTCTCGTTCAGTGAACTGGCCGAGGGCCTCGAGGCCGCGAACCTGTCGATCGGCGCCAACTTCGTCGAGCGCGGCGGCGAGGCCTATCTGGTGCGGGCCGACGCCCGCATCCGCAGCCTGAGCCAGATCGAGGAGGCCATCGTCGCCACGCGCGGCGGCGTGCCCGTCGCCGTTCGCGATGTCGCGACCGTCCGTCTCGGCGGTGATCTGCGCACCGGCGCGGCGACGATGAACGGCCACGAGGTCGTCATCGGCACCACCCTGATGCTGATCGGCGAGAACAGCCGCACGGTCGCCCGTGCAGTGGGGGAACAGCTTGAGACGACCGTCCGGTCTCTGCCGCCGGGGATCAAGGTCACACCCGTCCTCGACCGGTCCAAACTCGTCAACGCCACCATCTCGACCGTGCAACGCAACCTGATCGAGGGCGCCATCCTGGTCGCCATCGCCCTGTTCCTGCTGCTCGGCAACGTCCGCGCCGCCCTGATCGCGGTGGCGATCATCCCGATTTCCTTCTTCATGACCGCCATCGGCATGAATTTCATGGGAGTGTCCGGCAACCTGATGAGCCTCGGCGCCCTCGATTTCGGTCTGATCGTCGACGGCTCGGTGATCATCATCGAAAACTGCCTGAGACGTCTTTCCGAGCGCCAGCACCATGAAGGGCGTCTTCTGACCCTGCGCGAGCGGCTCGAGGAGACCACCATCGCCACCCAGGAGATGATCAAGCCGACCGTCTACGGCCAGGCCATCATCCTGCTGGTCTTCGCGCCGCTGCTGACCTTCCAGGGCGTCGAGGGCAAGACCTTCTCGCCCATGGCCATCACCCTGATGCTCGCCCTGGTCGCGGCCTTCATCCTGTCCATCACCTTCATTCCGGCCATGGTCGCCCTAGTGATGCGCAACAAGGTCTCCGAGAAGGACGTCTTCGTCATCCGCTGGATCAAGGCGAAATACGAGCCGGTGCTGCGTCAGGCCGTGGCCCGGCCGTGGCCCTTCGTGGGCGGCGGTCTGGCCCTGTTCGCCGTGGCCGGGGTGATCTTCACCATGCTCGGCCAGGAGTTCATCCCGACCCTGGATGAGCGCAACCTTGCGCTGGCTTCGCAGCGCGTACCGTCGACGGCGGTAGAGCAATCCCTGCGCATGCAGGTGGGGGTTGAGAGGGCCGTCACTCGACTGCCCGAAGTCGCGCTGATGTTCTCCAAGACCGGCACGGCCGAGGTGGCTACCGACCCCATGCCGCCCAACATCTCGGACGGCTTCATCATCCTCAAGCCGCAGGACCAGTGGCCGGACGGGGTGGACACCAAGGAAGACGTGATCGAACGGGTCGAGGCCGCGGCCAACGCCCAACTCGGTCAAGCCTATGAGCTCAGCCAGCCGATCGAGCTGCGCTTCAACGAACTGATCGCCGGCGTGCGCGGCGACGTGGCCGTCAAGATCTATGGCGACGACCTCGACAAGCTGACGGCCACGGCCAACCGGATCGCGGCCCAGCTCAACGCCACGCCGGGGGCGGCCGACGTAAAGGTCGAACAGACGGATGGCGCGCCGTCTCTGGACGTCACCTTCGATCGGGCCGCCATCGCCCGCTTCGGCCTGAGCGTGGAGGAGGTGGCCGATACGGTCGCCGCCGCCATGGGCGGGCGCGAGGCGGGACAGCTGTTCGAGGGCGATCGCCGCTTCGACGTGGTGGTGCGCTTGCCCAACGCCAGCCGCCCCGACCTCGACGCCATCGGCGCCATCCCCGTGATGCTGCCCGAGGCGGAGGGCCGCACCCGGGCCTCCGTGCCGCTGCGCCAGGTGGCCTCGTTCCGTTTCGCGGAAGGGCTGAATCAGATCAGCCGCGAGAACGGCAAGCGCCGCGTCGTGGTGCAGGCCAACGTCCGCGGCCGCGACGTCGGCTCGTTCGTCACCGAAGCCACGCCCAAGGTGGAAGCTGTTCCCTTGCCTGCGGGCTCGTGGATTGAGTGGGGCGGCCAGTTCCAGAACCTCAAGGCGGCTTCGGATCGGCTGTCGCTGGTGGTGCCGATCTGTTTCCTGGCCATTTTCGCGGTGCTGTTCCTCGCCGTGGGGACGTTCGGACGGGCGGTGGCGGTCTTCCTGACCGTGCCGCTGGGCCTCGCCGGCGGGGTCTTCGCCCTCGCGCTGACCGGCATCTCCTTCTCGGTATCGGCTGCCGTGGGCTTCATCTGCCTGGCCGGCGTGGCCGTGCTGAACGGCCTGGTGGTCATGTCGTCCATCCGGCAGCGGCTCGACGCAGGAATGGAGCTCTCCCGCTCCATCATCGAGGGCTGCATGGAACGGGTCCGCCCGGTCATCATGACCGGCCTGGTCCCGGCCATCGGCTTTGTGCCCATGGCTTTGGCCCACGGGACGGGTGCCGAGGTCCAGAAACCCCTGGCCATGGTCGTCATCGGCGGCCTGATCACGGCGACCCTGCTGACGCTGCTGGTCCTGCCAGCGATGAGCCGGCTGGTGCTCGGCCTGACCGAGGGTCGGCGTCCCAAACCACTCGACACGCCGGCGGCGGAGCCGGTCCCGGCGGAATAGTCACGGTCCCCGCCGCCCGGCGGCGGGGACGCCCTTTCAGGAGGCGACCATGCCCGATCCCATCAAACTGATGCGCATCTACACCGACGAAGCCGCCTATTTCGGGGACCGCAAGGTCTTCGAGATCGTGGCCGACCGCGCGCGCGAAGCCGGCGTCGCCGGCGTGACCGTCCTGCGGGCTCTGGTCGGGTTCGGCCACACGCCGCACACCCATCGCCGGCACCTGCTGGACGACGACCAGTCCCTGATCGTCGAAATGCTGGACGAGGAGTCAAAGCTTCGCGCCTTCGTCCAGACCCTGACCGATCTGGAACATCTGGGGCCGATCACGCTCGAGGCGGTCGAAGTCCTGCGCTGGCCAAATGCAACGCCGGACCCTGCCTAGACGCTGGAACAGGCACGAAGAGAGGAGAAGGCCATGAGCGTGAAGACCGATGAAAGCCGCCAGAAACAGATTCTGCTCCTCGTTCTGGGATTGAACGCGGCCCTGTTCGTGGGGCTCGGCGTCGCGGGCTGGCTGGCCGATTCGAGCGCGCTTCTGGCCAACGCCGTGGACAACGCCTCGGACAGCGCGGTCTATCTGATCAGCTTTCTCGCGGTCGGACGCTCGCCCGCCTGGAAGACGCGGGCCGCGCGGGTGTCGGGGGTGCTGCTCCTGGTCTTCGCCGCCGGGGTGATCGCCGATGTCGCCCGGCGATGGCTGACCGGGGCCGAGCCGCTCGGACCGACCATGATGGTCATGGCCGTGGTGGCCGCGGGGGTGAACCTGTGGTGCCTGCTGCTCCTGAAGCGGGTCAGGACCGACGATGTGAACATGCGGGCGGCGGAGACCTTCAGCTTCAACGACTTCATTTCCAACGGCGGCATCCTGGTCGCCGGCGGCCTGGTGATGTGGCTGGGACGGTCCTGGCCCGATCTGGTGGTCGGCGCTCTCGTGGCGCTCATGGCCGTCAAGGGCGGGCTGGAAATCCTGAAGGACGCGAAAGAAACCCGGGAAGAGGCGACACCCTGATGGCGGGTCACGATCACAAGGACGGCGACAAACACGACCACACGGCGGGCGCCAATTCGCGTCAGCTGACCATCGCCCTGGGCCTGACCGGGACCTTCCTCGTCGCCGAGATCGCCGGCGGCCTCTACTTCAACAGCCTCGCCCTGCTGTCCGACGCCGCGCACATGTTCACCGACGCGGCCGCGCTCGCCATCGCCCTGCTGGCCATCAAGATCGGGCAGCGGGCGGCGGACGACAAGCGGACCTTTGGCTACCGGCGCTTCGAGATTCTGGCGGCCGCGTTCAACGCGGTGCTGCTGTTCCTCGTGGCGGGCTACGTCCTCTACGAGGGCATCAAGCGGATCTTCGACCCGGAGCCGGTCGGCTCGATCGGCATGCTGGCTGTGGCCTCGGTCGGCCTGGTGGTGAACCTGATCGCCATGCGGGTCCTGGCGGCGGGCAAGGACAAGAGCCTGAACATCAAGGGGGCCTATCTGGAGGTCTGGGCCGACATGCTCGGCTCGCTCGGCGTCATCGTCGCGGCCATCGTCATCACCCTGACCGACTGGCGCTGGGTCGATCCGATCGTCGCCATCGGCATCGGCCTGTGGGTCCTGCCGCGCACCTGGATCCTGCTGCGCGACACCACCCACATCCTGCTGGAGGGCACGCCGCGCGGCGTGGTCATGGCGGAGGTGCGCGGCGCCATCGAGGCGATCGACGGCGTCGACAGCCTTCACGATCTTCACGTCTGGGTCTCCGGCGCGGACCAGCCGAGCTGCACCGTCCACCTGGTCCTGGACGACAGCGCGGCGCCAGAGCCGGTGCGCCGCGCCGTTGCGGCGCTCCTGGAAGAGCGGTTCGCGATCCATCACAGCACCGTCCAGATCGAGGCCGAGCCCTGCGGCGACGTCGAGGGCGGCCACCGGTGAGCCGGGCGGCGTCCGCCTGAGGAGGGGAGCATGGGCGGCAAGAGATTCACGGTCCGCGGTCGCAGCCCCGGTTGGTCCGAACGGCCCTACAGCAAACGCCGCGCCGGGCGCCCCCGTCCGCCGGAACGGCCCCGGCCGGTGCTCGACCTCGTCGCCGCCGGCGTCAACCTGACGCTCGCCGTCGGCGGCGCCCTCTTCATCGGGCTCAGGCTGTACAGCGTCTTCAGGCTTCCGCTCGTCGTCGGCTACGGCGCCACGTTGGGCCTGCTGGGCGCCGCCTGTCTTGTCAGCGCCCGGCCGGGCTGGCCGCGGCGTCTCACCGCCGCCGGACTGGCGATCGCCCTGGCGGTCGGCGCCGCCCTGCTCTGGCCCGGCGGGCCGCCCTGGGCCGGACGCTAACCTTTCCTTGCCCGCTCGCGGGCTACGGTGGGCGCATGGTCCTTGGCGACGACGCATCGATGAAGCCCCGCCCGCCGCGCATCGCCCGCGGCGGCTGGCTGGACGCGCTCCGCTTCATCGTCGGCGCGCTGATCATCCTCTACCATTTCCGCGAGGCCTCGCCGGTTCCGCTGCCGCAACTGCATCCGGTGTTTGACCGCGGCTATCTGCTCACCGACTTCTTCATCATCGACTCCGGCTACGTCCTGGCCCGCATCTACGGCGACCGGCTCGCGGCCGGCCAGGCGTCGCTGCGCGCCTATGCGCGCCAGCGCCTGTTGCGGGTCATTCCGGCCCACCTCGTCGTCAGCCTTATTCTCGTGGCGATCGTCGGCGGCGCCGCCCTGGCGGGGGTCGCGCCCAGCAATCCGCGCTGGTTCGACTGGTCGCAGCTGCCGGCCCAGGTCCTGCTGGTCCAGGCCTATGGCGTGCCAGGCGGGCAGGGGTGGAACGCCCCGACCTGGACGCTCTCGGCCCTGATCGGCTGCTATCTCCTGCTGCCCTGGATCTGCCGCGTCCTGTGGCGCTGGCCGCCGGTCGCCATTGTGATCGGCGCGACGTTGCTGGTAATCGGCGCCGACGTCGCCGCCACGCTGTGGCTCGGGGATCCGATCTACCGGCTGCCGATGCGCTACGGCGTCCTGCGCGCCCTGCCGCTCTTCCTGCTCGGGGTCGCGGCGGCCTTCTACGGTTCGCGGGTCTATGTCCCGCCGCGCCGGGCCGGAGCGATCGGCGTCGGCGCCGCCGTCGCGCTCGTGGGGCTGCAGGCCTTCGGCGCCTTCAGCTTGCTGTCCCTGGGTCTGATGACCGTGATCATCTGGGCCGCCGGCGCCGTGCCGGTGCTCCGGCGGTCGCGCCTGGTCGAACACCTGGCCCTGATGTCGTTTGCGATGTTCCTGACCAATGAGGTGAGCCGCATCGTCTGGTTCGGACTGCTCGACGCCCTGGGGCAGGACGCCCTGTCAGCCGGGGTTCGCTGGGCGCTGTGGTCGATCGGCTTCATCGGCGCCTTCGTGGCGGCGGCGGTGTTCCGATACGCCTTCGACCGGCCGGTGCAGACCTGGCTCAATCCGTCCCGACGGGCGGGCTCGACCCGAAGGTCGGCCGCCGCCACCGAACGGGCCATGGAACTGGCCGCGGGCCCCGGCGTCGCCGCGGCCGCGCGCCCGGGCCAGGCCGTCATCGACCCGCCGCGGGCTTGATCAGGGGCGCGGCTCAATGCTTGCGGGCCCGGACCCCGCGGCCGCCTCCGGCTCCGTCTGGAGGACCGGATCCCGGGCGGCGCCGGGGCGCGGCGGGCGGCAAGCCGAACACAGACCCTGGCCTTCGAGCGTGATCCGTTCGATCTCGTAGCCCGCCGCTGTCGCGGCCGCGTTCAGCGCAGCCAGGTCGGGCGCGGGAACCTCGCGACAGGAGCCGCAGCAGTCGCACAGCAGGTAAAGGGCCGGCGCGCCGGGCCGCTCGGGATCGCAGGCCACGTAGGATTTGAGGGTGGAAAGACGATGAACCAGTCCTCGGGTCTCGAGGAACTGCAGCGCCCGATAGACCGTCGCAGGCTTCGCGACGCGGGCATCCTGGTGATACGTCGCCACGAGATCATAGGCCTTGGCCGGAGAGCCCGCGATAAGCAGGAGCTCCAGCACCCTGCGCCGGGGGCGCGTCAGCCTGTCCCCAGCGGCGGCCACGCGGGCGGCGGCTGCGCCCAAAGCGCGTTCCACCTGTGCCGCCGTCGGCGGCGCGGTCTCCCGGTCGTGCGGACAAGGCGAGGTCATCAACGGGCTGGGCCCGGCCTCCAGGTTCAGCGGACGGCGCCCTTCACTCCAACCGAACGGCGCGCTCATTTTTAGCTTGCATCTACAGTCGCTGGAGGAGGTAGCCTTGCCCTGTAGAGATCACAAGGAACAGACATGACGGCGCAAACCCTCGAAAGCCGATACCGGGTGACCGGGATGGATTGCGCCAGCTGCGGCCGCAAGATCGACACGGCGATCCGCAGGCTGCCGGGCGTCGAGGACGTGTCGGTGGCGGTGCAGACCGGCGTGCTGAAGATCAGGCATGGCGGAGACCTCGCTGACGAAGCGGTCCTGCAGCAACTGCGCAACCTGGGCTACAGCGGGGAAGCGGCCTCGCCGACGTCCGGATCCGTTGCGGCGCCGGCCGGCCCGCCTCCGGCGGCCGCCGGGGCCGGGGGCGCCCCGTGGTGGTGGACCGGGAAGGCGCGCCTCACCGCGCTCTGCGGCCTGGCGCTGCTGTCCGCCTATGGACTGGGCACGCTGTTCCCCTCCCTCGAACGATACGCCTTCCTCGCCGCCCTGGCCGTGGGGTTGATTCCGATCGCGTCGCGCGCCTTTTCGGCGGCGCGCCACGGCATGCCCTTCTCCATCGAAATGCTGATGACCATCGCCGCCGTCGGCGCCGTCTTCATCGGGGCCGCGGAAGAGGCCGCCGCCGTCGTCCTGCTGTTCCTCGTCGGCGAAATGCTGGAAGGGGTGGCGGCCGGACGCGCGCGCAAGAGCATCCAGGGGCTCGCCGCCCTCGTGCCCAAGACCGCCTTCGTCGAGGTGGACGGCGTGACCACGGAAGTCGCCGCCGAGACCGTGGCGGTGGGCGCGGTCATCCTGGTCCGGCCCGGAGACCGCGTTCCCGCGGATGGCGAGATCATCGAGGGCGCGGGAGACCTCGACGAGGCCCCGGTGACGGGCGAGAGCGTGCCCAAACGCAAGGTCGTGGGCGATCCTGTGTTCGCCGGCACGATCAACGGCGGCAGCGTCCTGCGGGTGCGCGTGACGGCCTCGGCCTCGGACAACACCATCGCCCGGGTGGTGCGTCTCGTCGAGGAGGCGCAGGAATCGAAATCTCCGACCGAACGGTTCATCGACCGCTTCTCGAAAATCTACACGCCGGGCGTGCTCGTGTTCGCCGCCCTCGTCGCGGTCACGCCGCCGCTGCTGTTCGGCGGAACGTGGAGCGAATGGATCTACAAGGGCCTCGCCGTGCTGCTGATCGGCTGCCCCTGCGCCCTGGTCATATCCACGCCGGCCGCCATCGCCGCCGGCCTGTCGGCGGGCGCCCGGCGCGGCCTGCTAATGAAGGGCGGGGCCGTGCTGGAAACGCTCGGCAAGATCACCGCGATCGCCTTCGACAAGACGGGGACCTTGACCGCCGGCAAGCCCGTCGTCACCGACGTCGTCGCCGGGACGCGGGACGCCTCCGCCCTGCTGACCCTGGCGGCCGCGCTGGAGACGGGATCAAGCCATCCGCTGGCCCTCGCCATCCTGGCCCGAGCCGAGGCGGATGAGATCACGGCGCCGCCGGCGTCGGCCACCCAGGCCATTGCGGGGGAGGGCGTCGAAGGCGAGGTCGGCGGCGAACGCATATTCCTCGGCTCGCCGCAGGCCGCGGCCCGGCGCGCGCCGATCTCGCCAGCCCAGGACGCAGCCATCGCCGCCCTCAACGCCGAGGGCAAGACGGTGTCCGTCCTTGTCGCCGCAGGCGGGGTGGCCGGGTTCCTCGCCATGCGTGACGAGGCGCGGCCCGATGCGGTCCAGGGTCTGGCCGACCTGAAGGCGCGGGGCATCCGCACCGTCATGCTGACGGGCGACAATCGCCGCACGGCGGAGGCGGTCGCCGCCGGGCTGGGCATCGAGCCCCGGGCCGAACTGCTGCCGCAGGACAAGCTGGTGATCGTCAAGGCGCTCCAGGCCGAAGGTCTGGTGGTCGCCAAGGTCGGGGACGGCATCAACGACGCCCCGGCCCTGGCCCAGGCGGATGTCGGCATCGCCATGGGCGGCGGCACCGACGTGGCCCTGGAGACCGCGGACGCCGCCGTCCTGCGCGGCCGGGTCAGGGACATTCCCGACATGATCGCCCTGTCCCGCGGGGTGATGGGCAATATCCGGCAAAACATAACCATCGCCTTGGGATTGAAGGCCGTCTTCCTGGTCACCACCGTGATCGGAGTGACGGGCCTGTGGCCCGCCATCCTCGCCGACACCGGAGCCACGGTCCTGGTCACGGCCAACGCCATGCGCCTGCTGCGCTGGACGCCGCGTCGACAGGCCTGACGGGAGAGAGCCGGGCTCGAAGGGCCGCGCCGGGAGGGATCCGGGTCAGCCCCTGGCCAGCGAAGGTCAGGGATTATCCGGCGCCGCGCAACCCTGCCTCCGCTCGCGGATTGCATCCCGACACGGCAAGCGACGCCGGAGCGGAGCGCAGGGTGTCATGGGCGAACAGACTGGCGATCAACCGGATGTCGATGGCGAGCGCCCCGACACCGCGAGGACCCGCGGCGAGACTGATCCGGACGCTCCCGCGACGCCGCCGAAGCTCCATATGACGGGCAGGGGTCTCAGCCCGGCCGAGTATCGCGCCCAGCACGGCGGTCACCCGCATCAGGCTGACTTTTCGCGAGGCGCCGATGGCGGCGACGACCCGGCGGAAGCGGCTGGGGCGGGCCAACCCGACAGGCCGTGAACCGGTCGCCTGACGCCCTCCGGCCGCGGGTCGGCGGTCAGGTGCCGTTGTGTCGGCCGAACACGCGGGTCGAGCCGTCGTTGAGGATCAGCACCGTCGTATAGGGTTCGCGGCCGGCGGCCTCCATGCCCGGCGAGCCCGCCGGCATGCCGGGCGCGCTCAAGGCCCTGGCGGCGGGGCGTTCGCTGAGCAGCCGATCGACATCGCCGGCGGGGACGTGGCCTTCGATGGCGTAGGCGCCGACCACCGCCGTGTGACACGAGGCCAGCCGGTCCGGAACGCCGTGCTGCGCCCGGATCGGAGCCAGATCCTCGCGCTCGACGACCTCGACGGTCCAGCCGGCCTGGCGCATGTGCGCGATCCAGCCGCCGCAGCAGCCGCACCAGGGCGTCTTGTAGGCGGTCATCCGCTTCGGCGGCGCGGCGAGGGCCGGGCCGGCGAAGGCGAGGGCCGGCAGCGCCGTCAGAAGGGCGCGTCGGGAGGGGGAGGGCGAAGAGGCGGGCATGACGGCATCCTGGCGAGCGAGGCGACGATCCTAGCCGGATCGCCGGGCGTTGACGACGCTGACGATGTCGCGGGCCGCCGTCAGGCCTGGCGCCCCCAGGACGCGAGCAGACCGCCCTGGCCCGAAAACCGGCGGGGCGTCGTGCGGGGCGAACTATGGGACATTGCGCTTCAGGTCGTCCAGCCAGACCCGGGCGCTCGCGTCCGAGGGCGCCCGCCAGTCGCCGCGCGGCGAAAGGTTGCCGCCCGAAATCACCTTGGGGCCGTTCGGCATGGCGGAGCGCTTGAACTGGCTGAGGGCGAAAAACCGGGTGACAAACACCTCCAGCCATTGCTTGATCGTCGGCAGATCATAGGCGGCGCGCGAGGCGGCCGGGAAGTGGGCCGGCCACGCCCCCGCCTCGAGATCCCGCCAAGCGTGCCAGGCCAGGAAGGCGACCTTGGAGGGACGCAGGCCGTAGCGCGTCAGGTAGAACAGGTTGAAATCCTGCAGTTCGTAGGGCCCGATCCTGGACTGCGTGCTCTGAAGCGCGTCCGCGGCGGCCTGCGGCACCAGCTCGGGCGAGATCTCCGTGCCCAGCACGCCAAGCAAGGTCGCCGAGGCCGCCTCGTCCAACTGCCCGGTGGCCGCGACCCAGCGGATCAGGTGCTGGATGAGGGTCTTGGGGACCGAGCCGTTGACGTTGTAGTGGCTCATGTGATCGCCGACGCCGTAGGTCTGCCAGCCCAGCGCCGACTCGGACAGGTTGCCTGTGCCGAGCACCAGGCCCTCGCGCTGGTTGGCGAGCCGGAACAGGAAGTCGCTCCTCAGCCCGGCCTGGACGTTTTCGAAGGTGACGTCGTAGACCGGTTCGCCGCGGGCGAACGGGTGGCCGATCGCCTCCAGCATCGTCCGCGCCGCGGGCCGGATGTCGATCTCTTCGCCCGTCACCCCGAGGCTTCGCATCAGGGCCCAGGCGTTGCGCTTGGTGCCCTCGCTGGTGGCGAAGCCGGGCATGGTGAAGCCCAGGATGTCCGTGCGCGGACGGCCCAGGGCGTCGAAGGCCTTCGCCGCGACCATCAGGGCGTGGGTGGAGTCGAGGCCGCCGGAGACGCCGACCACGACGCGCCTGACGCCCGCCGCGTCGAGGCGCTTGGCGAGGCCCTGCACCTGGATGTTGAAGGCTTCATAGCAATCCTGGTCCAGCCGGGCCGGATCGTCCGGCACGAACGGAAACCGGTCGTGCGGCCGCAGCAGCCCGATATCGACGTGCTCCGCCGCATGCTCGAAGGCGATCCGCCGGAAAGCGTGCTCGGGGTGGCCGGCGGCGGCGGCGGCGTTGTTGAAGGTGGGCGTCCGCAGCCGCTCGAGGCGCATGCGTTCGACGTCCACGTCCGCCACGGCCATCTGGGCGACGTCCGGGAAGCGGCGGGTCGCGGCCAGCAGACGGCCGAGCTCGTGGATGGTCGCCTGCCCGTCCCAGGCCAGGTCGGTGGTGCTCTCGCCGGGCCCGGCCGCGGCGTAGAGATAGGCGGCCTGGCATCGCATCGACTGCGAGGCGCAGAGCAGCGCGCGCTCGTCGGCCTTGCCGACCACGATGTTGGACGCCGACAGGTTGCAGAGCAGGGTGGCTCCCGCCAGCGCCGCCAGGGTCGAGGGCGGGGTGGCGGCCCAGAAGTCCTCGCAGAGCTCCATGTGGAAGACGAAGTCCGGGACGTCGCTGGCCTCGATGATCAGGTCGGTCCCGAACGGCGCCCTCTGCCCGGCGACGGCGATGTCCAGGCCGCGCACGCCGGCGCCGGGGGCGAACCAGCGGTTCTCGTAATACTCCCGATAGTTCGGAAGGAAGCTCTTGGGCACGACCCCCAGGACGCGGCCCCGGGCGAGGGCGACGGCGCAATTGTAGAGCCGTCCGTTGCGGACGAGGGGCGCTCCCACCACCAGCACCGGGTGCAGGTCCCGGCTCGCCTGCACGAGCTCGGCGAGCGCGGCGTTCACCGCCTGAAGGAGGGCGTCCTGGAGCAGGAGGTCGTCGATCGCATAGGCGGACAGGCCCAGCTCCGGAAACAGCATGAGGTCGGCGCCGCGGGCGTGTCCCTCCCGCGCCAGTTTCAGGGTCTCGAGGAGGTTGGCCGCCGGATCGGCCACGGCGATGCGCGGCGTGCAAACCGCCACACGCACGAACCCCTGCGCCCGGTTGGAATAGAGTTCATGCGCTCGGCCTCCTTTGGCGTCGACCGGTACAGGAGCGGCCCGGCGCCCGGCAAGTTGCGCCCTCCGTCGCGCGCCGCGGCCGCCCGAGCTCGGGCCCGCCGTCATCGCGGGCAGGCGGAGCTCGCTGTCGAGGGCGTCGCGGCGCCCCCGACGGCGGCCTACGGCCGCACGGCCGCGTAGAGGGAGATCGACCCGGTCGGGGTGGGAATCCGCCGCGTCTCGCTCACGGCCTCGAAGCCGGCTTCGCGCATGAGGTCCGGGAGCACGCCGAGCGCATTGGGCTCGGTGTGCTCGAAGCCGTCCAGCATCTGAACCTGCCGGAAGAGCAGGCGCATCAAGGGATTCGCCTGGCGGCCGGCGTCGGCCATATGCAGCCGGCCGCCGGGTCGAAGCGCGCCCAGGCAGGCGGCGAGGATCGCCCGCTTCACGGGCATCGGGCATTGATGCAGCACCAGGCTCGAGACCACCTTGTCCGCGGCCGCGCCCGGCAGGATCGCGGTCAGCGCGTCCCCGTAGCCGGCTCGCCATTCCACGTGGACCCCGGCCCGGCGAGCCTTGTCGCGCGCGATCTCCAGCACCGCCTTGTCGGGATCGACGCCGATGAGGCGCGATCCCGGCGACGCCGTCTTGAGCTGGATCGCGAAGGTCCCGGTGCCGCAGCCGACGTCGAGGATTGTCTCGCCAGGCTGCGGATCGGCTTCCGACAGCAGGGCGCACCGCCAGCGACGCTCCCGGGTCATGACGGCCAGCACCCTGTCGTAGGCGCCGGTGAGCTCGTGGCGACCGAGCGCGGGGACGAAGTCTCTGTCCTGGTTCATGGCGACGAGCATCGCCTGGATTCGGGCTCGCCGCTTGAACGAAGCGGCTGCTCAGCCGGAGGGGACCAGGCGCCGCGGCTGCACCCCGAACATCGCCTTCATCGTCCGCGCGAGGTGCGCGCCGTCGGAGAAGCCGGCCTCATGGGCGGCGGTGGTCACGTCGACCCCGCCCGCCAGCAGTGTCGCCGCAAGCTGCAGCCGCCGCCAGAGGACGAACCGCTTGAACGACAAGCCTTGCGCTTCGGCGAAGACGTGACGGAACCGGTCGGCCGACAAACCCGCGCGGCCCGCAGCCGCATCGAGCCGCACGGGGCCTTCCGAGAGCGCGGCGTCGATGAACGTCAGGACGCCGGCCATCCAGGACACCGCGGGCGCGGCCGGCTCGCCTCCGGCTCCGCCCGCCTGGTCCGACCAGAACCGCCGACGGCCCTCGGCCGCCAGCACGTGGGCGCTGGACGCGCGGACGAGCACGGCCCGAAGCGCCGCGCGCGCCTCCACGCCCAGACTTCCCGGCTCGAAAAACAGGATCTCGGCCTGCGCCGCGGCGCCGAGCCGATGGCCCACGAGCGGATCGACGAGAAACGCCGTGGCGCGAAGGACGCGGCCGCCCGCAGTCTCGACGGCGATCGGCCGGTCGGCGAACACCGCCTGCGCCGCGAGGTGCCGGTGAAGCGCGTTGTCGCCGACCGCGCCGCGCCACCGCGCCCAGCCCGGGCCGATCTGCAGACCCCCGCGCCAGGCGCCGTCAGGGCTCACCGGCGCGCCACAGGCGGGAAACGACGCCGGATGGGGTCAGTCACGGTCCCGGCCCCCGGATCGGCCGCGGCGATCTCGCTCGTCGCGGCGGTCGGATCGCGCGGGCTCGTCGGCGTCGTCCTCGAGGCGCTCTTCCCGCGCCCCGGACGCCACGCCGGCGGGACCGATTCGCCAGCTCACGACGGCGACCACCAGGAGCACCAGCAGCAGGGCGGCGGCCACCGAGCCCCGGCGGGACCGCCCAAGAAGATCCGACGCGGGCGCCCGTCGTTGAGGAGTCAGATCGATGGACCTCAGCAGGCACGACAGGCGTGCCTCGCCCGACCTTGAGGGCATTCCGTTCATGTCGCTCATGTCACCCACCTCCTTCAA
This sequence comes from Brevundimonas sp. EAKA, assembly GCF_000698025.1. Classification (NCBI taxonomy): domain Bacteria; kingdom Pseudomonadati; phylum Pseudomonadota; class Alphaproteobacteria; order Caulobacterales; family Caulobacteraceae; genus Brevundimonas; species Brevundimonas sp. EAKA. Next base: position 32,180 of record NZ_JMQR01000027.1, read on the forward strand.
GATCGAACTCGGGTACTCCAAGGCGAGTTCCAACGCTGCGGTCCCTCAGTCCACGGTTCGGCTTGTTCGCACGACATCCCCGCGCCGAGCGCCGCCTCGAAGCCCATTCGGGTTCGGACCGAAACAACTCGGACAGTCGGCACTGTCCATCTTCACGCCGCTTTGAAGCCGTCTGCTGAACCCATAAAGGCTCGACGCGGCGGAGAAGCCAAAGGTTCCCCGCCGCGTCGTCAACCCGGACGCCGCCGCCCCGTGCGACGACAGTCCGGCAGCAGGGGATTACTGCGGCCGAATCGCCTTCACTTCGCCCGCGCTGCCTGTAACGACCAGATCAAACTCGACCCGGTCGCCGACCTTCGCCTGGTCAATCAGGGCGGGTGACGCCGCGAAGCCCATGGTCATCGCGGGCCATTCCAGACTGGCGATCGGCTCGTGCTCGATCGTGATCTTGCCGCCCTCCGCGTCGATGGCCGAAATCACCCCGCGCGCGGTCGCGGACTCCTCTCCGGCCGCCGACGACATGGCGTCCATCTCCGCCGGCGCCGCGGGGGCAACGGCGGAACCGGTGGCGGCTGGGGTTTCCGTCTCCGTCGCCGGCTGCTGACTGCAGGCCGCCAGGGCAATGACCGCCCCGGCTGACAGGCTCAGGCCGAGGGCGAGCCTGGCCGACTTCACGAACAGGTTTTTCATAGGGTAGCTCCTTGGGTGGGGGTTTGGGT
>NZ_JMQR01000028.1:0-32036 GCF_000698025.1 Brevundimonas sp. EAKA
CGCCGGGGGCGGCGGGCTGACGCGGGCGGCCGAATAGACGACCGTCTCGACCGTGAGGATGACCGGCGCAGGTTCGGGCGCTGGCGGAGCGGGCAGGGCGGCCGCGAGAGGCACGACGCAGGCGGCGCACTTGGCACCCAGATGCTTGTTGACCGGGCCGTCCATCCCGCCGGACTGGATGGTCTGGGGCCCTTCTGCGGAACAGATGACCAGAGGCTGTCCGTGTTGCACCGCCGCCAGGGCCCCGAAGGGCAGCAGGGCGCCGAGCATGAGGGCGAACACCGCCGCCAGGAAGGCGAGCGACTTCGATGTCGACCAATGATCGGCGCCGGAACGGTTCACGCCTCGCCTCTACGGCGTTTCCGCCAGGCCGTACAGGCTACAGTTCGCCGCGCGCCGCCTGGCGGGGGCTGAACTTGGGCGCAGGAGCCAGGCGCATGACCTCGCCCTGATAGCGCTCGTCGTCGCCGGCGGCGGCGAAGGGAAGGGCGTCGGCGCAGGCCTGGAGCAGGGCGTCCAGCCAGGGCTGTTCGGCCTTGTGGAAGTCGCCCAGGACATGGGGCATGACCATCTCCTTCTCGCCGGGATGGCCGATCCCCATGCGCGCGCGACGGAAGTCGGGCCCCAGATGGCTGATCAGCGAGCGGACGCCGTTCTGGCCTGCGGCGCCGCCGCCGGTCTTCATGCGGAACCGGCCGGGGGCCAGGTCGATCTCGTCGTGGAAGACGATGATCTCGGACGGCTTGATCTTGTAGAAGCGTGCGGCCTCGCCCACGGCCCGCCCGCTCTCGTTCATATAGGTCTGGGGCTTCATCAGCAGGACCTTGACCGGTCCGTCCGCCGTATCGACCAGGCCCTCGCTGACGATCGACTGAAACTTGGCCCGCTCGGGCCCGAAGCGCCAGCGCCGCGCGATCTCATCGGCGGCCATGAAGCCGATGTTGTGGCGGTTCTTCTCGTATTTGGCGCCCGGATTGCCGAGCCCGGCGATGATGATCATGGCGTCCTCATGCCGCGTGCGTCGCCCAAAGAAAAGCCCCGCCGCGGCGAACCGGGCGGGGCCTGATCTTGTCGATGCGACGAAGGCTTAACCTTCGGTCTTCTCGGTCGGAGCGGCTTCGGCCTCGGCGGCTTCATCGGCGGCGGCCGACATGGCGGCGGACGAGACCTTGATGGTGGCGATCACGAAATCGCGGTCGGTGATGGTCGGCTCGACGCCCTTGGGCAGTTCGATGTCCGAGAAGCGGATGGTGTCGCCCATCTGCGACTTGATCAGGTCGACGACCAGTTCTTCCGGAATGCTGTCGGCCTTGACCATGATTTCGACCGCGTGGCGGACGACTTCCAGCGAGCCGCCCTGACGGACGAACGGCGCGTCATCGGCGTTCTTGAAGTAAACCGGAACCTCGATCTTGATCGGGGCGTGTTGATCGACGCGCATCAGGTCGAAGTGCATCGGGCGGTCCGACACCGGGTCGAACTGGATGTCCTTGGCGATGACCGGCTGGGTCTCTTCGCCGTACTTCAGCGTGACCAGGTGGCCCAGCAGCTTGCCGGTGTAGAGCGACTTGCGGAAGTCCTTCTCGTTCACCGCCACGGCGACGGGGGCCTTGTCGCCGCCGTACAGGACACCCGGCACGAAACCGGCGCGACGGGCAGCGCGTGCGCTGCCGGTGCCGACGCCATCGCGGACGTCCACGTTCAGAATGATCTCGGCCATCTGGCTCGCCTCAACAACAACGGAAACACCGCGCCAACCCTGGGCCCGCGCGGCGGGGGTCATGAACCCTCGAATTCAAGAGCGCGGGCTATTACACGCATCATGATGGATGTGCAACCGCCCTGACGGTAAATGGAACGGCAGGACGGTCGTGGCGGCGCTTTCGATCAGGCCGCCTTTGCGGCGTCTTTGAGCAGAGCGTCCGGATCGGCGACGATTGCAAGCAGTTCTGTCGTGTTGAAGGGCTTGGCCAGATGGTGATCGGCCCCGGCGGCCCGTCCGGCGGCGACGTGTTCGGGCATGGCGTTGGCCGTCAGCATGACGATGGGGGTCCGGCGGCCGCCTGCAGTCGCTTCGTGCAGGCGAATCTCCTGAGTCGCCGTCAGCCCGTCCATGACCGGCATCTGCATGTCCATCAGCACCAGATCGAAGTCGCCGGCGCGGAACGCCTCCAGCGCCTCCGCCCCGTTCTCCGCCATGGAGATCACCGAGGAGATTTGGCTCAGTATCAGTTCCAGGACGCGACGGTTTGTCGGGTGGTCGTCGGCCACCAGCACCCGGACGGGACGCCGATCGCCATCTATGGCGGGCGAAGCCTTCGCCTCCAACTGGGCCGGCGCTTCGCAGGTGATCAGGGGGAGGGTCAGGATGAAGGCGGATCCGCCACCCGGTTCGCTTTCGCAATCCAGGTCGCCCCCCATCATTTCGGCCAGCTGACGGCAGATCGACAGGCCCAGTCCTGAGCCGCCGAATTGGCGGGTGATGCCGCCGTCGGCCTGTTCGAAACGGCTGAAGAGGCGCTCGCGGGTGGCGGCGTCGAAGCCAATTCCCGTGTCCTCGACCATGAAGCGCAGGGTGGGCGCGCCCTCCTTCTCCGGGCCGCGCTGGACGGTCAGGCCGACGAAGCCCTGGCTGGTGAACTTGACCGAGTTCGAGATCAGATTGGTCAGGATCTGCTTCAGCCGCACCACGTCGCCGCGGATCCAGAGACCCGCGTCCACGTCGATATCAATGTGGAAGCCCAGGTGTTTCTCACGCGCGTTTTCGGCATAGAGTTGCGCGGCTTCGCGCACAGCTCTTTCCAGTTCGAAGGCGTCGTTGGTCAGTTCAAGCTTGCCTGATTCTACCCGCGCCAGATCCAGGATGTCGCTGAGCAAGGTCTGAAGCGTGCGTCCCGAGGCCTGCATCAGGTCCAGCATCTCATGCTGCTCCGCCGTGAGGTCGGTCTTGGACAGGGCCTGCGACAGACCGATCACGCCATTCAAAGGCGTGCGGATCTCGTGGCTCATGTTCGCAAGGAACTGGCTCTTGGCGACATTGGCCGCCTCGGCCGCGTCTCTCGTCTCTCTCAGGGCTTGGGCGTCGCGCTTCAGGGGCGTGATGTCGTTGCAGACTGTGACCGTACCGCCCTCGGCGGTGCGTCGATCCTGAATTTGCAGCCATCGGTCGCCGGCCACCCGCTGCTCTATCGTCGATTCGCCCTGGCGGCGCACACGGATGCGTTCGGTGATCCATTCGTCCTCGCGGCCAATGGCTTCGTCATATCGGCCTTCATTGATGCCGATCTGAAGGACTTCACGAAAAGTAATTCCGACCTTGAGGAAGGGCGCGAGTTCCGGATTCACCTCAGCGTAGCGCGCATTCCACAGCAGCAGGCGGTCGTCGGCGTCGTAGAAGCCCAGTCCGTCCGACATGGCCTCGACCGCTTCGCGGATATGACCCAGCGCGTTGGCCCGCGCCATATAGGCCATGAAAACCAGGGCGCTGCCGATACTGAGGATGGACAGGGCGATGAGAAACACCAGGGTTCGCATGGCGTCGGGCGAAAGGCCGGACTGCGAACTCAAGGTTGGGTCCGGCGTCACGGTTATGGCGGCCATGCCGACGAAATGCAGGAACAGGATGCACACAGAGGCGCCGAGGACCGTCGTCGCCAATCGTGTCAGTCCTTCACGCTTGTAGAAGAAGGCGGTGGTTCCACCGATCACCATGCCGCCGATGATGGACACGATCACGAGTTCGGGCCGCCAACCGAGATGCACGGGCGCCTGAAGCGCCGCCATCCCCAGATAATGCATGGCGGCCAAGCCCGAGACGGCGACAAGGGCGCCCATGACGCGGCGCCAGCGGTCGTCGCCGCTCAAGATGGTGAAGATGGCCACGCCTATCGCGGCCAGGATCACCAGCGTGGAGGCCAGGGTCATCGCCACATCGTAGGTTAGGGCGCCCACGCCGACATAGCCCTGCATGGCGATGAAATGGGTGGTCCAGATCGTGATCGAGCCGATCAATCCCGCCGAGATTGCGAGGCGGCGGCGGCGTGCTCCATCGGTGATGCGGGCGCGCTCCATGAAGCGGGAGGCTGAACCCATGCCGACGAGGCAGACGATGACGGCCAGCAGGCTCACCCGCCAGTCGTGATCACGTACGATGCAATAAAGTATCCGGTCCACGGCGTCCCCTTCAGCGCCATGCTGGACCAAACTCCTAAACAAACGGTGCGGCCACGCTTGGAAAAATCAATGTCGTCTGTCGGCGCGCCGTCACAGAATCCGTGCAAGGATTGGATTCCTTAGGCTGCTCACACGAGTCTGGCGCCGCATATGCCTTATGAATCCTCGCCTTCGCCGGTGGCGCCGATCTCGACCTCCCGTTTCTGGACGGTGGGCATCAGCATCGCAATCGCCCTGGTTGTGATGGTGGGGCTCGCCTTCATCCATCCCGAGATCGCGAATTGGCTGATCGGTGGAGCGGTGGTCGTCGCGGCTTCGGCCTGGATTCTGAACGTGCAGCCCCCTTCGGTCGCGACCTTGCCCGAAACATCAGGCGCCCCGATCGAACGGTCGGCGGATCCAAAGACGGCGGAGCTGCTGGACCGGGTGTTCGAAGCCCTGGACGACCCTGTGCTGATCATCAGCGGGGGCGAGCCCGACGACATTGCAGGCCGCCGGGTCGTCATGGCCAACAAGGCGGCGCGAGACCTGCTCCGCATCCAGAGTCAGGGCGCCTTGCTGGTTCAGGTGATCCGGGAGCCCGGCGTGCTGGAAGCCGTGGACGAGGCCCTGTTCGGCGGCGTCTCTCGAACCACGGACTACGCCACCGGAGGGCAGCGCGACCGGCGCTGGCGCGCCTGGACACGCCCCTTGGGCGACGGAGAAGGAAAAGGGCAGGGCTCTCTCGCCCTGGTCATTCTTCGTGACGAAACCGACGCGCGGCGCACCGAGATGATGCGCGTCGATTTCCTGGCCAACGCCAGCCATGAACTGCGTACGCCGCTGGCGTCCCTGAGCGGCTTCATCGAGACGCTCAAGGGACATGCGCGCGACGATGTCGCGGCCCGCGATCGCTTCCTGGACATCATGTCGGCCCAGGCGGATCGGATGGGGCGGCTGGTCGCGGACCTGTTGTCGCTCAGCCGGATCGAGCTGAATGAGCATATTCCGCCGTCCGGGCGAGTCGATCTGGATCGCGCGGCGTCCGACGTCGTCGACGCCGTCAGCGTGTTGACGCAAGAGAAGCAGATCAATGTCGTGGTCGATCAGGGCGAGGCGAGGGCCTCGATCAGCGGCGACAGGGACGAGATATTGCAGGTGGTGCAGAACCTGCTCGACAACGCCGTCAAATATTCGGCCAAGGGCGGAACGGTGGAAATTTCGGTGCGGTCCGATCTGTCGTTCGACGAGGCCTGGGCTTCGCGGATGCCCGGCGCGACGCGACTGCCCCTGGTGACGCCCGATCGGGCGGTCGGCGTCCTCTATGCGGCTGTCACGGTTCGCGATCACGGACCGGGCATGGCGCGGGAACATCTGCCGCGGCTGACGGAACGCTTCTATCGGGTCGAGGGCCAGAAGAGCGGCGAACGTCAGGGGACGGGACTGGGTCTGGCCATCGTCAAGCATATCATAAACCGCCACCAGGGCGGACTGGTGGTGGAGAGCGCCCCCGGGCTCGGGGCGGCGTTCACGGCCTGGTTCCCCATGGTGGTCGAGCGTCGTGACGTCCGGACGGCCGCCTGATGGCGCTGGAGGCCGCCGCTGTTACCGAACTGTCATCAACGTGTCTTATTCCGCTGACCATTCGCAGGCAGTAGTCGCGCCGCGTCGAAGCCGGATTCCCGGTCGCCATTCGATTCGCGCCTGCCCGCTTCGGACCCGGAATGATCTGGATTTATTTGCTGATCCTCACCGCGCTCAGCGCCGCCGCCTTTTTTGGCGGACGCGAGCTGGCGCGTCGTCGCGCCGTTGGCGCGCATCCCCACTCGCGTCCGGGGCAGCACGGCGCCTACGCGCTGATCTGGGTCGCTGCGCCCGCTCTGCTGGTTCTTATCCTTCTCAGCGTCTTCGCGGCGCCGATGGAGCGTCAGTTGACCGCCGCCGGCACGCCCGACGTGGTGGCCGAGCTTGAGCATTTCCGCCGCGACGCCTTCTTCGCCGACGCCCACCGGGTCGGTCGGGGCGAGCCGGCCCTTCAGATCTGGGAACGGCCTCTGGCCGAACAGCTACCGGTCGAAGCTCGCCGCATGGTGCGTATCGAACGCACCCTGCAATGGGGCGGCGGGGTCGCCGCTATCCTGGCTGCTATTCTCGGCGGCCTGTTCGCCCTGACCCAGATCAAGCCCCAGACCCGCGCGCGCAACCGGGTCGAAGGCTGGATTTACGGCGCCCTGTTCATCTGTTCCGCCATCGCCGTGCTGACGACCCTGGGCATCATCGCCTCGCTGGCCTTCGACTCCTTCCGCTTCTTCCAGAAGGTGCCGATCTTCGACTTCCTGTTCGGCACCCAATGGAGCCCGCAGATCGCCATCCGGGCCGACCAGGTGGGATCCACCGGCGCCTTCGGGGCCGTGCCCCTGTTCGTCGGCACCATGCTGATCATGTCGATCGCCATGTGTGTGGCGGCGCCGATCGGGCTGCTGTCCGCCATCTATCTTTCGGAATACGCCAGCCGAACCACACGGGCCGTCATCAAGCCGCTGCTCGAGATTCTCGCCGGCGTGCCGACCGTGGTCTATGGCTTCTTCGCCGCCCTGACGGTGGGACCCATCCTGCGGGTCTTCTTCAATGAGATCGGCCTGTTCCTGATGGGCGGACCGCTGGACGGACTGGGCCAGTATCTCGCTCTGGTTCAGAACCAGATGGCCCTGACGGCCGGCGCGGTGATGGGCATCATGTTGATCCCCTTCGTCTCGTCCCTGTCCGACGACATTCTGAACGCGGTGCCGCAGTCCCTGCGCGACGGCTCGTTCGCCATGGGGGCGACCAAGTCCGAGACGGTCAAGCGGGTTCTGTTGCCCGCCGCCCTGCCGGGCATCGCCGGAGCCCTGTTGCTGGCCGTGTCGCGCGCCATCGGCGAGACCATGATCGTCACCATGGCCGCCGGCCTCGCCGCCAACCTGACCTTCAATCCGCTGGATACGGTGACCACCGTCACGGTGCAGATCGTGACCCTGCTGACGGGCGACCAGGAGTTCAACAGCGCCAAGACCCTGTCGGCCTTCGGCCTGGGCCTGACCCTGTTCATGGTCACTCTGGTGCTGAACATCATCGCTCACCGGATCGTCCAGACCTATCGGGAACAATATGACTGACGCGACCCCCGATCAGATCGACGGCGCGGCCGCAAAAGGGCGGCTGGATCGTCTGCGCGCCGGCCTCAAGCGCCGTCACGCGAAAGAGACTCGGTTCAAGTGGTACGGCCGTCTGGCCATCGCGGCCGCCATGATCTTCCTGGCGATCCTGATGGTGCGTATCGTCGCCCAGGGCCACACCGCCTTCTACACCCACACCGTGACCGTGCCGGTCTATATGGACCCCGCGCGTGTGGACCGGGCCTATCCGCAAGGCTCGAACTTCGAACAGATGGCGGCCGAACAGCAGCTGAAGCGCTGGGGCATTCAGGACGATGCGGCGGGCGACGCCGCTCGCCAGATGAAGGCCCTGTTTTCTTCCGAGCTGAAGTTCGTCGCCGCCGACCTGGTCGCCAAGCGGTCGGACGTCATCGGCGAGACCGTGCCCTTGGCCGTGCCTCTGTCGGACGAGGCGGACCTGTATCTGAAGGGCGAAATCTCGAAGGATACGCCGGAAGACCAGCGCCGTCTGACCGACCAGCAGCTCGCCTGGCTGGACCGGATGCAGGCCGAAGGCGTCGTCGGTTCGCACTTCAACACCGCCCTGTTCACCAACGGCGACTCGACCCAGCCGGAACTGGCGGGCGTTCTGGGCGCCGTGGTCGGTTCCGCGCTGATGCTGATGGTCACGGCCCTGATCGCCATTCCGTTGGGCGTCGGCGCCGCCGTCTGGCTGGAAGAGTTCGCGCCGAAGAACAAGCTGACCGACATCATCGAGGTCAATATCAACAACCTCGCCGCCGTGCCGTCGATCGTCTACGGCCTGCTGGGTCTGGCCCTGTTCATCAACTGGATGCATCTGCCGCGCGCCAGTCCGATCGTCGGTGGTCTGGTCCTGGCCCTGATGGCCCTGCCGACCCTGGTGATCGCCACCCGCTCGGCGCTGAAGGCCGTCCCGCCGTCCATTCGCGAGGCCGCCCTGGCCATGGGCGCCTCCAAGACCCAGACGGTGTTCAGCCACGTCCTGCCTCTGGCCATGCCCGGCGTGATGACCGGCGCCATCATCTCCATGGCGCACGCTTTGGGCGAGACCGCGCCGCTGCTCCTGATCGGCATGGTCAGCTTCGTTCCCGGCGTGCCGCATGCGATCGACCAGCCGGTCGGCGCCCTGCCTTCGCTGATCTACATCTGGGAGAACGCCTCCGAGCGGGCGTTCCACGAACGCACCGCTGCTGCGATCATCGTTCTTCTGGTCTTCATGATCATCATGAACACGGCGGCCATCATCCTGAGGCGGCGCTTCGAGCGTCGGTGGTAAGAGAATGAAATTCCGTATCTTCCGTTCTGCTGAAGACCAGACCGGCGCCGGCGCCGCCGATCCGACCGAATCCGTTCGCATGGGCGGTCAGGTCTTGCCCGAAGCCACGCCCTCCAAAGCCGCCTCCGCCGTGGAAGCCCGGCTTGAAGACGCCACGCCTGTGAGCGGCCCGACCGTGGTCGCTACTCCGCCAACCGGACCGATCAAGATCGCGGCGCGTGACGTCTCCGTCTTCTATGACGGCAAGCAGGCGCTTTACGACGTCTCGCTGGATATTCCGGACAAGACGGTCACGGCCCTGATCGGCCCTTCGGGCTGCGGCAAGTCGACCTTCCTGCGGACCATGAACCGCATGAACGACACGATTGCGGGCTGCAAGGTCACCGGCCGCATCGCGATGGACGACGAGGACATCAACGATCGGTCCATCGACCCGGTCCTGTTGCGCGCCCGTGTCGGCATGGTGTTCCAGCGCCCGAACCCCTTCCCGAAATCCATCTACGAAAACGTCGCCTACGGCCCCAAGATCCATGGGCTGGTCAGCGCCAAGTCCGAGATGGACGGCGTGGTCGAAAGCGCCCTGAAGCGCGCCGGCCTGTGGGAAGAAGTCGCCGACCGCCTGCAGTCGTCGGCCATGGGGCTGTCGGGTGGTCAGCAGCAGCGTCTGGTCATCGCCCGCGCCATCGCGGTGAACCCCGAAGTCATCCTGATGGACGAGCCCTGCTCGGCCCTGGACCCCATCGCCACCGCGCGGATCGAGGAACTGATCGACGAACTGCGTGAGCGGTTCTGCATCGTCATCGTCACCCACTCGATGGCCCAGGCTGCACGGGTTTCGCAGCGCACCGCCTTCTTCCACATGGGTCGTCTGGTCGAGACCGGCGACACGGAAGACATCTTCCAGAACCCGCGTGAGCGGCGCACCCTGGACTACATCACGGGACGCTTCGGCTGATGAACCAGCACACGGTCAAGGCTTACGGCGACGAGCTGAACCAGATCACGGCCGAGGTCGCCCGCATGGGCGGCCTGGCCGAAGCCCAGGTCTCGGACGCCATCGATTCCGTCGCCCGGCGGGACGTGGCCTTGGCGCGCGCCGTCGTGGATCGCGACCTGAAGCTCGACGCCCTGCAACGGGATATCGAGCGGAAGGCCATCCGTCTGATCGCCCTGCGCCAGCCGGTCGCCAGCGACCTGCGTCGGACCCTGGGCGCCATGAAGATGGCGTCAGACCTGGAACGCACAGGCGACCTAGCCAAGAACATCGCCAAGCGGGCGCTGATCCTGGCGGAAGCCGAGCCGATGCAGCCCCTGACGCGTTCGATCGAGCGGATGGGCCGCCTGGTTTCGACCCGTCTGCGCGACGTTCTGGACGCCTACACCGCTTCCGAGCTCGATCGCGCCGTGGCCGTCTGGCAGACGGACGACGAGGTGGACGAGCATTACAACGCCCTGTTCCGCGAACTGCTGACCTACATGATGGGCGACCCGCGCACGATCGGGGCCTGCACCCATCTGTTGTTCATGGCCAAGAATCTGGAACGGATCGGCGACCACGCGACCAATATCGCCGAGACCGTTCACTACGAGATCACCGGCGACGACATGGTGGGCGAGCGACCGCGCGCCCTGCCGGGAGCGGAAGACGAGACCTCGACCCCCAACCTGACGACCAACTCGCACTAAGCCGAGACCGGAGACCCGAAGTGCAGCCCTATATCCTTGTGATGGAAGACGAGGACGCGCTGGCGACCCTGCTTCAGTACAATCTCGAGAAGGAAGGTTACGACGTCGCCGTCGCTTCCGACGGTGAAGAGGGCATGCTGCAGATCGATGAGCGTCAGCCCGATCTGGTCCTGCTGGACTGGATGCTGCCCAAGCTGTCCGGCATCGAGGTCTGCCGCCGTATTCGGGGCAAGGCCGAGACGCGCAACCTGCCGGTCATCATGTTGACGGCGCGGGGCGAGGAAAGCGATCGGGTTCGCGGCCTGGACACCGGAGCCGACGACTACCTGACCAAACCCTTCTCGATGGTCGAACTGATCGCCCGCATCCGCGCCGTGCTGCGCCGCATCCGGCCGGGCCTGGCCGACGATCGTCTGAACCACGGCGACATCATCATCGACCGCGTCTCGCACCGGGTGAAGCGCTCGGGCCAGGAAGTGCATCTGGGCCCGACCGAGTTCCGACTGCTGGATCATTTCATGCAGCATCCGGGCCGGGTGTTCAGCCGTGAGCAACTGCTGGACGCCGTCTGGGGCTCCGACGTCTATGTCGAGGCCCGCACGGTGGACGTCCACGTCGGCCGGCTGCGCAAGGCCCTGTCCATCGGCGACGACAGCGCCAACCCGATCCGCACCGTGCGCTCGGCGGGCTATTCGCTGGATCTGGAAGGCTAGATAAAAATGGGGCGGCCGGATCGGCCGCCCCTTTTCCATTCAGATCTGTTCGGCGACGACCTCGTCCGGCTCCAGGGCGTAGACGGTGGCGCAGTATTCGCAGGTGACGCGGATCTTGCCGTCGTCCTCGACCATGTCGGCGCGTTCGGCGGGGTCGAAAGAGGCCAGAACCGAGGCGATACGGTCCCTTGAGCAACGACAGACGGCCGTCAGCGCCCGTGCGCCCTCCAGCCGCACGCCGTCTTCGTGGAACAGGCGGAACAGCAGGGTCTCAGGCGAGATGGTCGGGTCGATCAGTTCGTCGTCGCCCAGGGTGCCGAACAGGGCGCGGGTGCGGTCCCAGACCTCTTCGGTCGAGCCGCGCGCCTCGTCGCCGGCGATGATCTGGATCATCGCCCCGCCGGCGCGCCACTGCGAACCCGCCTCGGTCAGGACCTCGCCGACGGCCAGGCGCACCTTGGTCGGAACCTGTTCGGACTGCTGGAAATAGTGTTCGGCGCACAGCGACAGGCTTTCGCCCTCTATGGGCGTGATCCCCTGGGTGCGTTCGAAGTCGGGGCCGCGATCAAGGGTCATGACGAAGACCCCCTGGCCCAGCAGGGTCTGGGCGCCGGGACGAGCGAAGCCCTGGGACGCCTCGGCCACCTCGGCTTCGTCATAGCGGCAATAGCCGCGCAGCGTGCCGTCGGTGCCATAGTCGGCGACGACATAGCGGACCGGTCCGTCGCCCTGGGCCTGGACCATCAGCCGGCCGTCGAACTTCAGGCTGGACCCGATCAGGGCCGCCAGGGCGCAGGCCTCGCCCAGCAGGGCGGCGACCGGCTCGGGATAGGCGTGGGCGGCCAGGATCTTGTCGATGGTCGCGCCCAGCCGGACCAGGCGGCCGCGCACAGGCCAGCCCTCGATCTGGAAGGCGGCGGCCAGATCGTCGGAAACGGCGGATTGAGGCGCGTGATCGGTCACGGCAAGGTCCTTGAACGGCGTCATTTCGGGATCGCGGCTATTTAGGCGCCCTGAGCCGCCTTGATAAGGGGGACGATGATCGGGGACGAATTTGCGCGCCGGCGCGGCGGCCCGCAAACTCGCGCGCAGGCCTCGAAAAACCTGTAGAATCCGCCTCGACAAATCCGGAAAAACCTCGAGAAATTGTCGAGCTCTGGAAGCAAGGAACGGTCGATGAGCGCGAAACCTGTGCTGAAGCCCCTGGGCGAGCAGTCCATCGTCGTCACCGGCGCGACCTCGGGCGTGGGGCTGGCGACGGTGCGGCGGGCGGCGCGGGCCGGCGCCCGGGTGTTTCTGATCGCGCGGGGCGAACGGGACTTGCGGACCCTGTGCGAGGAGTTGCAGGCCCAAGGCGCGCGCGTGGCCTGGGCCGTTGCCGACGTGGCCGATCCCGAGGCGTTGAAGGCGGCGGTCGAGAAATGCGTGCGGCTGTTCGGCGGCTTCGACACCTGGGTCAACAACGCCGGGGTCGGGATGTTCGGGTCGATCCGCGAGACGAGGCTGGAGGATCAGCGCCGCCTGTTCGAGACCAACTATTGGGGCGTGGTCAATGGGTCTCTGGCGGCGGCGGAGCATCTGCGGACGCGGCCGGGCGGCGGGGCGATCATCAATGTCGGCTCGATCCTGTCGGACCTGCCGCTGCCGGTGCAGGGCGTCTATGCGGCGTCCAAACATGCGGTGAAGGGGTTCACCAACGCCCTGCGGATCGAACTTTTGCGCGAGCAGGCGCCTGTAACGGTCAGCCTGGTCAAGCCCGGCGCGATCGATACCCCCTACAGCCGTCACGCCCGCAACCTGACCGGCCAGGCGGTGCATAATCCCCAGCCGGTCTATGCGACCCATGTGGTCGCCGACACCATCCTGTATTGCGCCACCCATCCGATCCGCGAGATCACGGTCGGCGGGGGAGGGCGCGTCATCGCGTCTTTCTACTCAGCTTTGCCGGGGATTGCGGAACCTCTTCTGGCGCGGTTCGCTCCATCTTTGATGCGGGACCGCCGTTCCGCCTATCGGCCGTATGACGACGGGCTCTATGACCCGACCGAGGACGGCCTCGATGAAGAGGTTCACTATCCCATGGTCCGTAATTTCAGCGCCCTGGCCGAAGTCCGCAAACATCCGGGCGTCACCGCCGGCAGCCTCGTCGCCCTTGCGGCAGGCGCCGCCGTGGTCCTGTATCTGACCCAGCGCAGCGGACCGACTCGCTATCAGCGTATCAAGACCCGTATTGATCCGCGCGGATGGGTGGACACGGAAGACCTGCGCGACCGTTTCCACGACGCCGTCGACGCCTTCCGTCATCGGGCCGAAGACGCGGGCGAGCGGGCCGGAGACTTCTCCCGCGAGGCGCGCCATCGCGCGGCTGACGCGGCCCATGATGCGCGGGGGCGGGCGGACGAATGGTTCCGCTCCACCCGCAAAGGTTCAAAGAAGGCGCTGAAGAAGCACGGCAAGACGGCGCGCCGTTATGCCGACGACGCCGGCGCCTATGCCCGCGATCACGCCCGCGAGGGCGGGGCCCTGCTGGCGGTGGCCACCATCGCCGCCGCTGTGGGCGCGGCCGTGCTGGAAAGCCGTCGCCCCGACAGCCACGTGCGCCGTATCGCGCGCTTCTGATATTTCTTGCCGTCCGCCGCGACGAATTTCGCGGCGGACGGCAAGGTTTAAGCGAAACTGAGCCTGTTCATCAGCAAGGCTCGGCTTTGCTGCGAGGGCGAAGGCGGCTAAGACCCCGCCCATGAGCGCGCGCCCCACACTGATCTTCGACTTCGATTCGACCCTGGTTGGGTTCGAGACCCTGGAAGCCCTGGCCGATATCGCCCTGGCGGGATCGCCCGAGGCCGATCAGGTCCGGGCTCAGATCGCAGATCTGACAGACAGGGCCATGTCCGGTGAAATCGCATTCGGCGAGGCGCTGCGCCGCCGTCTGGCCCTGCTGCCCCTGACCCGCGCCCATATAGCGACCCTGGCCGAGACGGCGCCGGATCACCTGACCGCCTCGGTGCGGCGCAACCTGAACTTCTTCCAGCAGCACAAGGGCAAGGTGGTCATCCTGTCCGGCGGCTTCCGCGAGGTGATCGCGCCGGTGGCCGAGATGCTGGGCGTCTCGCCTGACCGGGTGCTGTGTAACGACCTGGTCTATGACACCGACGACCGGGTGACGGGTGTCGATGACGCCAATCCCCTGTCCCAGGCTGACGGCAAGCCGGCCGTCATCCACGCCCTGAAGCTGTCGGGTCGGGTCGTCATGGTCGGCGACGGCTGGAACGACGCCGAGGTCAAGCTGGCCGGGGCCGCCGACGTCTTCTACGCCTTCACCGAGGTCGCGCGCCGTCCGTCGGTGGTCGAGGTCGCCGACGCCGAGGCCGCATCGCTGGACGAGGTGCTGCACGCCGAAGGCCTGGTCGGCCGCTGGTCCTTCCCGCGCAGCCGGATGAAGATGCTGCTGCTCGAGAACATCCACCCCGCCGCCGTCGAACGGCTGGAGGAGGCCGGTTATTCGGTGGAAACGGTCAAGGGCGCCCTGGATGAGGACGACCTGATCGCCGCCATCAAGGGCGTGCACGTGCTGGGCATCCGCTCCAAGACCACGGTCAGCCGCCGGGTGCTGGAAGAGGCCGACCGGCTGATGGCGGTCGCCGCCTTCTGCATCGGCACCAACCAGATCGACCTGGACGCCGCCTCGGACCATGGGGTCGCGGTGTTCAACGCCCCCTATTCCAACACCCGTTCGGTGGTGGAACTGGCCATCGGCCTGATGATCGTTCTGATGCGCGACGTGGTGGACAAGTCGGCCGCCATGCACGTGGGCCAGTGGAACAAGTCGGCGACGGGGTCGAAGGAACTGCGCGGCAAGACCCTGGGCATCGTCGGCTATGGCGCCATCGGCAGCCAGTTGTCGGTCCTGGCCGAGAATCTGGGGATGCGGGTGCTGTTCTATGATTTGTCGGAGCGGTTGGCCCTGGGCAACGCCCGGCGCATGCGCTCGCTGGACGCCCTGCTGGCCGAGAGCGACGTCGTGACCCTGCACGTCGATGGGCGTCGCGAGAATTCCAACATCTTCGGCGCGGCCCAGTTCGCCCGGATGAAGGAGGGGGCGCTGTTCCTGAACCTGTCGCGGGGCCATGTGGTCGACGTCGGCGCCCTGGCCCAGGCCATGGGGTCGGGCCGGGTCGCGGGCGCCGCGGTGGACGTCTTCCCCGAGGAGCCGCGCACCAATTCGGACCCGTTCGAAAGCCCGCTGCAGGGGATGAAGAACATGATCCTGACCCCGCACATCGGCGGCTCGACCGAGGAGGCCCAGGAAGCCATCGCCGAGTTCGCGGCCGAGCGTCTGCTGGGCTATCTGAACCGGGGCGACACGACCTTCAGCGTCAATCTGCCGAACGTGCAACTGGCCGAGGTCTCGGGCGCGCACCGCATCCTGCACATCCACAAGAACCAGCCGGGCGTGTTGGCCGAGCTGAACCGGGCCTTGGCGGCGGCGGGGCTGAACATCCTGGGTCAGCATCTGAAGACCGATGAGCGCACCGGCTATGTCATCACCGACGTGGACCGGGACTATGATCCCGAGGCCCTGCGGACGTTGAAGACCGTGCCGGGGACGCTGAAGTTCCGCACCCTGCACTGACGGAACGACCCGTTATCTTCCGAAGGCTGACGTAACGGCATCTTGCGCTCGCCGCAGAGTGGCGCATCCTCCCGAGTAACGGCCGCGATACACGACGGCTGTGGGAGGAAATAAATGTCACGCTATCTCACCGGCGGCGCCGTCGCCGCTCTGGTCGTCGCCGCCTGCGCCTTTGCGGGCTCGGCCTCGGCCCAGACCTACAATCGCCTGGTCGTGTTCGGCGACAGCCTGAGCGACAACGGCAACCTGTATCTGGCGTCCGGCGGCACGCAGCCGCCCAGCCCGCCCTATTACCAGGGACGATTCTCCACCGGTCCGGTCTTCACCGAACTGCTGGGCTTCAACGCGGTCAATTTCACCGGCTCCGTCAGCGGCAGCATCAACTACGCCTTCGGCGGCGCCCGCACCGACGCCTCGGCCGGCCCGCCGCCCGGGATGCTGACCCAGCTGGCCGCCTACACCAGCCGGGGCGGGACCTTCGGGTCCAATGACCTGGTCAGCGTCCTGGGCGGCGCCAACGACATCTTCCAGGGCCTGGCCGCCGCCGGCGCCTCGGCAAGCCCGGTCGGCGCCATCACTCCGGTCGCGACGTCGGCCGCCGCCAACATCAACAGCCTGGTCAACAGCGTCGCCGGCGCGGGGGCGGGGACCATACTGGTCACCAACCTGCCCAAGCTCAGCCTGACGCCGCAGTTCCGTGGCACGACGGCCGCGCCCCTCGCTGACTATGCGGTGACGACCTTCAATTCGAGCCTGCTGACGGGGTTGAACACCACGGCCGCGGGGCGGCCCGGCAGCAACATCATCCTGATGGACCTGTTCAAGATCGGCGACACCCTGGCCGCCGATCCGGGTCAGTTCGGCATCACCAACGTGACCCAGGCCTGTTTCAACGGGGTGACGGTCTGTTCGAACCCGAACAGCTATTTCTACTTCGACGGGGTCCATCCCACCGCAGCCGGGCACCAGATCATCGCCCGTCTGGCGACCGACTACCTCTACTATGGCGACGTCGGGTCCCAGGCGGCTCTGCAGGGCGAGACCACCTTCCGGCACCGCGAAGACGCCCTGGATGCAGCCAGCGAGGCCCTGTCGGGTCGTGAAGCCTGGGAGGCCGGCGTGGCGGTCACCGCCTCGGCCATGGTCGACAGCGTGGACACGGACGCGCGCCATTCGGTCACCGAGTCGTCCAGCGACGGCTGGGGCGGTCGGATCGCGCTTGAGGCGGGACCGTCGGCGAACTGGCGGTTCGGCATGGCCGGCACGGCGCGCAAGACCGATGTCGAGAGCCAGGCCCTGACCTTCAACGTCGAGAGTTTCGGCCTGGATCTGTATGGCGGCTGGCGCTCAGGCGACCTGTTCGTCAATGCGGCGGTCGGGGTGGCGCGCGACAATATCGACGACATCGAGCGCACCACCAGCCTGGCGCCCATCGTCCACACGGCCGAGACCCGCGCCTTCAGCACGGGCGCTCGGCTGCAGGGCGGGATGTGGTTCGACATGGGGGGAGTGGCCCTGTCGCCGCGTGCGGCCGTGACCTGGGCGACCAGCGACGTCGACGGCTATTGGGAGCAGGGCGTCGCCGCCCAGTACGAATATGAGGATCGCGAGATGAAGGCGATCAGCGGCGAGGTGGCGCTGCGGGCCGAGGCGGAGATGGGCGGGTTCGGCCTGTTCGCCGAGGGCGGCTATCGCGACGCCCTGGACGACAGTTCCGACCCGGTGCGCGTCGGCCTCTACAACAACCCGGCGCAGGTGCTGGAGCGGGAGGTCGAGGATCCGTTCGGCGGCCAGTTCCTGGCCTCGGCCGGGGTCGAAGGGGCGCTGGGGCCGGTCAAGGTGACGATCGCCTATCGCGGCCGGTACGGCGAACACGCCGACAGCCATATGGGCGGCGTTCAGTTGCGGCTGCCGCTATAAGAGGGAAGGCGGGGAAGGGGCCTCAGCGCCCCTTCTTGCGCACCCACATGGCGGCGTCCGCCTCGGTCAGCCAGATTTCGGGGTCGGTGTGGCCGTCCCAGGCGCGCACGCCGAACGAGCCGCCCAGCGGCGTCTGCTGGCCGTTCCAGACGAAGCCCTCGGTCTTCAGCGCCTCGGCCAGCTGGCGCGCCTTGGCCCGGCCTTCATCGACGCCGGCGTTCAGCATCAGCAAGGCGAATTCGTCGCCGCCCAGGCGGCCTACGGCGTCCGATTCGCGCAGATGGCCCAGCAGCATCCGCGCCACCGCCACCAGGGCGGCGTCGCCCGCGGCGTGGCCCAGCCGGTCGTTGACCCCCTTGAACCCGTCCATATCCAGATAAAGCAGCACCGCCGGCACGCCGTGGCGCTGGCAATAGGCCATGGTCCGCTGCAGGGCGGCGACGAAGCCGCGGCGGTTCAGGGCCGGGGTCAGGACGTCGTGGGCCGCCGCCGCCTCGGCCGCAGCGGCGCGCTGTTTCCAGGCGTCCAGCTCGGCGCGCAGGCGCGCGATCTCGGCGGTCAGGTCGTGTTCGGCCACGTCGGTCACGGCGCAGGCTGGCTCCGGCGGCGCGACTCAACCGGACGCGCGATAAGCGGATGTTAGAGGCTGAACGGCCGAGATTGAAGGCGGGGCCGTAGCGAAACCCGCCGTAAACACGGCCTGTATCGGTTGCGGGCGTCCGCCGCGTGCTGTAACGGGCGGCCTTTCCGCGAGGGGCCTTGAAGATATGGCGACTTCCGCAACGCCGGTGGCGATCATCATGGGCAGTCGGTCCGACTGGCCGACGATGAAGCTGGCCGCCGACAAACTGGATCAGTTGGGCGTCGCCTGGACGGCCAAGGTCGTCAGCGCGCACCGTACCCCCCAGCGGCTGGTCGAGTTTTCGACCGGCGCCAAGGCGGCGGGTTTCAAGGTCATCATCGCCGGGGCCGGGGGCGCCGCCCACCTGCCGGGCATGGCCGCCTCGATGACCGAACTGCCGGTGCTGGGCGTGCCCGTCCAGTCCAAGGCCCTGAAAGGCATGGATAGTCTGTTGTCCATCGTGCAGATGCCCGCCGGGGTTCCGGTCGCCACCCTGGCGATCGGCGAGGCGGGCGCGGCCAACGCCGGCATACTGGCCGCCCAGATCCTGGCCTTGTCGGACGAAGCCCTGGCGGCGCGTCTGGCCGCCTTCCGCGCCGCCCTGACGGATTCCGTCGCCGAAACCGTCGAGGACTGAGTGCCCACGCTTCCGCTTCCTCCCGGTTCGACCCTCGGCATTCTCGGCGGCGGCCAACTGGGCCGGATGCTGAGCCAGGCGGCTGCACGCCTGGGCTTCGACGTGGTCATCCTGGATCCGGAGCCCGACAGCCCGGCGGGCCGGGTCTCCACCGCCCAGATCGTCGCCGCCTATGACGACCGCGAGGCCCTGACGGCCCTGGGCCGGGCCGCCGACGTCGTGACCTTCGAGTTCGAGAACGTGCCCGCCGCCTCCATCGAACGGCTGGCCGAGGCCGGCGCCCTGGTCGCGCCCGGACCGACCGCCCTGCGCGTGTCGCAGGACCGGGTGGAGGAAAAGACCTTCCTGAACGCCGTCGGCGCACCGACGGTCGAGTTCGCCGTAGTCGATACGCTGGACGATCTGGTCCTCGGCCTGACGACCCTGGGTCTGCCCGCCCTGCTGAAGACTCGCCGCGAAGGCTATGACGGCAAGGGCCAGGTCTGGATCCGCACTCTGGAGGAGGCCCCCGCCGCGCTGGAAAGCCTGGGCGGCCGCCCGGCCATTCTGGAGGCCAGGGCGAGCTTCGTGCGCGAACTGTCGGTGATCGCCGCCCGCGACTGGGACGGCCATATGGCGGTTTATCCGCTGGGCGAGAACCGGCACGAGGGCGGGGTGCTGCGCACCACCCTCGCGCCGGCCACGGTGGACGAGAAGACCCAGGTCCGCGCCCGCGCCATCGCCGAAGCCATCCTGGACGGGCTGGACTATGTCGGGGTCCTGGGGGTCGAACTGTTCGATATTCCGGTTGCGGGCGGCGAGGACGTCCTGCTGGTCAACGAGATCGCGCCGCGCGTCCACAACACCGGCCACTGGACCCAGGACGGCTGCGTCTGCGACCAGTTCGAACAACATATCCGCGCGGTGGCCGGATGGCCTCTGGGGCCGACGTCGGCTCATGCCCGCGTCGAGATGAAGAACCTGCTGGGCGACGAGGTCGAGCAGTGGCGCGCCCTGGCCGGCAAGCCGGACGAACGCCTGCACCTGTACGGCAAGGCCGAGGCCCGTCCCGGCCGCAAGATGGCCCATGTGAACCGTGTGCTGGGCGCAGTCTGAAACAATGCGGGCGAAGCGCCGCAGCTAGGACGAAAGGTCCGGGCGGGGCGGCTTGCATTCCGGGCCTCGCGGGTCGATCTGGACATGGTGATGTCTTCCCCTGCCATAGTGATCATCGGCGCCGGCGTTTTGGGCCTGAGTACGGCCTTCGAGCTGACGCGACGCGGCCATAGGGTGACTGTGGTCGATCCCGGCGGACCCAACGCCTCGCGGGTGGCGGCGGGCATGGTGGCGCCGGCCATGGAGGCGGCGATCGACGATGTCTCGCCGGACCGGGCGGCGCTTCTGCGTGCGGGACGCGATCTGTGGCCCGCCTTCGCCCAGGCGTCCGGCGTGGCCTTCGCGCGGCGTCCGGCCGAATGGCGCGGCGGAGACGTGGACGGCATGGCGGCGCGGCTGAAGGCCCTGGGTTTCGAAGCCCGCCGCGACGGCGATCGGGTAGTCACGGACGAGGACGGTCAGATCCAGCCGGAACAGGCGATGGCTGCCCTGCACGCCTCGCTCGGCGACGGGATCATCCAGGGCCGCGTGGTCCGGCTGACCGCCCAGTCCGACGGCTGGACCATCGAACTGGACGATCGGACGCTGACGGCCTCGGCGGTCGTGCTGGCGACGGGAGCCGGCGACGCGATTCCGGGTTCGCCGGAGGCGACGCGGACCTTGGTCGAGAACGTCCAGCCGATCCGGGGGCAGATCGGGGTGGCCAAGGCGGATCTGGCGTCCCACGCCTTGCGCGGGCCGGGGGCCTATGTGGCGCCTATGACCGGCGGAGCGGTCATAGGCGCGACGATGGAGCCGGGACGCCGCGACACCGTGCCCGACGCGGCTGTCGGCGAACGCCTGCTTGAGGCGGCTTGGCGGGTGCTGGGGCGCTCGCCCGAACCGCTGGACATCGAATGGCGCGCCGGGGTGCGCGGGGCCTCGCCGGACGGGTTGCCGATGGCGGGCCCGGCGCCGGACGGCGCAGGTCTGTTTCTGGCTCTGGCGCCGCGTCGCAACGGCTGGCTGCTGGCGCCGATGGTCGGGGCCGTCGTGGCCGATGCGATCGAGGGGCGGGCGCCGTCGCCTGCGGCCCGCGCCCTCGATCCTCGACGGTTCTAGTCCGCCATCGCGAAACGGACGGTGAAGTTGACCGTCGCCCCGTCCACCGCGCGGCCGTCGACCGTGCGGGGGTTCATGCGGAAGTCCCGCGTCAGGCTCATGGCCGCCCGACCGAAACCCTGGCCGTTCGGGGTTTCGCCAGCGACGCGGCAGGCGGTCAGGCCGCCGTCGATGCGCACGACGCAAGAGAGGCTGGCGGAGCCTGACAGGCCATTCTCGGCCGCGCGCGTCGGATAGGCCCGCGCCATCTGCGCCGCCGACGGACGGCTGGCCCAGGTCGGGTTGTTGATGACCGAGACGGCGCGGATCGGCGTTTCCGTCGTCGCCGTGCCGCCTTGGACGCCGGTCGGGGCCGTGCTGACGACCAGACCCGGGGCCGCGTCGACGACAGGGACGTCCGGCGCGGCGAAGGGCGAGGGCTCCGTCGTCGGGAAGACCACCGGCGGCTTGTGGGTCGGATTTTGCGGCGCGGGCGGCGCCTTGGCCTCGACCTTCGGCAGGGGTTTCGGACGCGGCAGGTCCAGGGTGACGATGGTCGGCGGCGGCGCCGGCGGAGTGACGTCGGGCGCCTTCAACTGGAACCGCTGGTTATAGAGCACCACGCCGGCGCCGACATGGGCGAGGACCGACAGGCCGATGGCCGCCCACATCCAGCGCGGCAGCGGTTTCTTGCGTTCCCCGAAGTCGATGGGGCTGACGGCGCCGGGACCCCCGGCGGCACGGATCATCATGACTGCACTCCCTCGTTCACCGCCCCCGCAGCGCCCGTAACAGAAAGTGAGCGCTCAGGTTGTGGCGGCTTTGCGGCGAAGATACGCGGTTCGACAAACGTCGATCATGGCTCGGCTGTTAACGCTGTCGTTAACGATTAACGGTTGATTAACCACGTTCGACGACCCTCCGCTTGTCATGGGCATCAGAGCGATTCCATCTTCCGGCGGGGTAGAGGCGGCCATCCAGCGCGCCTCGACCGCCGTGGGAGTCGATTACGACTTCCTGGTCAAGACGGCGCGGCGCGAGAGCGCCATGAACCCGTCGGCCAAGGCGCCCACCTCATCGGCGGCAGGCCTGTTCCAGTTCATTGAACAGACCTGGCTGGGGACGGTCAAACAGCATGGCGCCCAGCACGGCTACGGCCAGTACGCCGATCTGATCCACCGAGGGACCGACGGACGCTGGCGCGTGGAGGGATCGGCGCGAAATGTGGTGCTGGACCTGAGATTCGATCCGCACGCCGCCTCGGTGATGGCGGCGGAGTTGACGGCGTCCAACGCCGCCTATCTGCGCGGGCGCACCGGCAAGGAGCCCGGCGCCGGCGATCTGTACGCCGCCCATTTCCTGGGGCCGGCGGGCGCGGCCAGTCTGATGAACGCCCTGGACCGCAACCCGGGCGCCAGCGCCGTCGCCCTGTTCCCCGATGCGGCCCGGGCCAACCGCAGCATCTTCTACAAGAACGGGCGGGCGGCCACGGTTTCGGAGGTCCATGCCAATCTGCAACGCTCGGCGGGCGACGGCGCGCCGGCGGCCGGGGCGGGGGATACGCGGTTCCCAATG
The DNA here is from genome assembly GCF_000698025.1 of Brevundimonas sp. EAKA. Taxonomy (NCBI): domain Bacteria; kingdom Pseudomonadati; phylum Pseudomonadota; class Alphaproteobacteria; order Caulobacterales; family Caulobacteraceae; genus Brevundimonas; species Brevundimonas sp. EAKA. The sequence goes on from NZ_JMQR01000028.1 coordinate 22,566, forward strand.
CCGGAATTGAGCGATCGCGACCAGGTTCTGGCGGCGCGGATGGATCGGCTGAAGCAGGATCATGGCATCCTGGCCCTGCTTCTGGGCCAGGACGGATCGAGCGGAAGCGGGTTCGGCGGCGCCTTTTCGCCGAATGGCGGGAAATCGACCTGACCGCCGCCCGGTCTCTCCATAGTAAACCGGCCGTTAAGCATGGCAGTCTCATGATATCGGACACGCCCGATTCCCTGACGAGCCGTCCATGACCGCCCACCGCGCCCGACTGACCGAAATGGACATCCAGCGCCTGGTGAAGGCGGCCGATGACGATGAACGCGCGGAGGCGGCGCACAAGCTGTGCCGCAACATGGATCGCGCCGATCTGGATGACCGGGACCGGCAGGCGGCGCAGAAGATCGTGCGGCTGCTGGCCAATGACGCGGCCGAACTGGTGCGTCGGGCCATGGCCGTGACGCTGAAGGCATCGGACCTGATCCCCAATGACGTCGCCCGCCGGCTGGCGGCGGACGTGGACAGCATCGCCCTGCCGATCATCGGCGCTTCGCCGGCCTTCAGCGACGAAGACCTGATCGAGATCGTGCGCGGGGGCGCGGCCTTGCGTCAGGTCGCCGTCGCCGGTCGACCGCGCGTGTCGCGCGACGTGGCCCAGGCGCTGGCGGACGAAGGCTGTGAACAGGCGGTCAGAGCCCTGGCGGCCAATGACAACGCAGACCTGTCGGAACGCGCCCTGGGGGCGATCGTCGATCGTTTCCCGGACTCGGCCGAGGTGGTGACATCCGTCGCCTATCGCCAGGTGCTGCCGCTGCATATCACCGAGCGCCTGATCGAACTGGCCAGCGAGACGGTGCGCGAGCACCTGGTCTCGCGGCATGCGATGGCGCCCGAGACCGCCATTCGCTTGGCTCAGTACGCACGCGAGCGCGCCACGGTCGATCTGGTGGATCAGGCCGCGAGCAGCGCGGACCTGGGCGCCTTCATGGCGCAGTTGAATCTGCGCAAGGCCTTGAACGCCTCGCTGTTGCTGCGCGGCCTGGCGCGGGGACAGATGACGATGTTCGAGCATGGTCTGGCCGAGTTGGCCAACACGCCGCATCACCGGGCCTGGCTGATGATCCATGATGCAGGACCCCTCGGGCTAAAGGCGATCTATGACCGGGCCGGTCTGCCGCCACGGCTGTTCCAGGCCTTCCGCGCGGGGGTCGACACCTGGCGCGCCCTGTCGGCCGAAGGGGTGGATACGGCGAGCGAGGTCTTCCGCCAGCGCATGTTGGAACGGTTCCTGACCCAGCGGCCGAACGTCCTCCGCGACGACCTGGCCTATCTGATGGAGCGGCTGGACCAGGCGCCCGTCCGCCCCGCAAGGATCGCCGCCACCGCCGCTTGAGTCCTGGGGCACAGCAAAGAAAAGGCCCGCCTGACGGCGGGCCTTTTCATTTTTGGAGAGGGCTGAAGCTCAGCGCGCCTTGTGTTCGGCGACCTTGGCTTCCAGGGATTCGGCCAGGATGCGGCCGGTCGGGTTCTCGTCGGTCTTCACCTGGTCGCGAACCACGGCGCGGATGGCGTCGATATGGGCGTCGATAATGATCAGGGGCGCGTTCTGGCGGGCGCCGGCGTCGTCCAGCAGGCGGCAAAGCGAACCGGCGATACGGGTCACCAGCGGGTATTCATACGTCGTTCCCAGCCCCTTCAGGTCATGGGCGCGGAAGTACAGGGCCTCGGCGGTCTCCGCGTTCAAGCCCTGTTCACGGACGTCGGCCTGGGCCTTGTCCAGCTTGACGATCTCGTCGTTCAGCCACTGTCCGAACTGGGCGGACATGGCCTTCAGCGCTTCCTCCGCCCGTGCGATGGCGTCGGCGTTGATGCCGAAACCGCCGCCGACCTTCGTGCGAAGGGGGGGCGTGGGGCGAATGACGTGCGCCGGGTCGCTCATGGGAGACTCCATAGAAATTTCGGCGAAGCTTATCCGCGCGCCCTTAAGAAGGGGTGTAGGGGCTATCGTCAGTTGGCGAACTGCTCGGCCATCACCCGCTCGTCGAACGACCGGCCTGCGTCAAACAGCATGGTCAGGGCGACGTCGCGGCGTTCACGCACCTCGACCCGCGCCACGCGCCGAACTTCGAAATTGTCGGCCGTGGCGGAGACCGGCCGCTTGTCCGGCTCCAGCACGTCGAACCGCACCTTGGCGCCGTGGGACAGCAGGGCGCCGCGCCAGCGACGGGGACGGAAGGCGCTGATCGGGGTCAGGGCCAGAATACGGGCGTCCAGAGGAATGATCGGGCCGTGGGCCGACAGATTATAGGCGGTGGATCCGGCCGGGGTCGCCACCAGGCAGCCGTCGCACGACAGCTCTTCCAGCCGCACCCGGTCGTCGACCGTGATCTTCAGCTTGGCGCTCTGGCGGGTCTGGCGAAGCAGGGAGACCTCGTTGATGGCCAGACCCGTATGGACCTCGCCGCTCTCGGTCCAGGCGTCCATCTGCAGCGGATGGATCACAGTGCGTTCAGCGGCGACCACGCGGGCGATCAGATCGTCCTCGTCATAGTCGTTCATCAGAAACCCGACCGAACCGCGGTTCATGCCGTACACCGGGGTGCGACGACGCAGGTTGGCGTGCAGGGTCTCCAGCATCTGCCCGTCGCCGCCCAGGGCGACGATGACGTCGGCCTCTTCTTCCGGAACGGCGCCGTAGCGCGCGATCAGACCCTGGCGCGCCGCCTGGGCCTCGGGGCGGTCGCTGGCGGTGAAGGCCAGGGCGGGGACGGGCGGGGCCGGGTTCACGCGCGAACGTGAGCCTCAGCTTGGCGCCGAAGTCAAACTGTCGCGAATCTTTCCATCATCTGGCGGAAGGCGCGGGCTGCGGAATGACTGTTCATCGGCGTGGCGGACCAGCCGCGGTCGCCGGGCAGGCCGTCGGTCAGCTTGCGCAGTTCGGCCAGGACGGAGGCGAAAACCGCCTTGTCCAGGCCCACGGCAGTGCACGCCAGATAAAGGGGTTCTGCGGTCGACGAATGAATCGCGGCCCGGACCTGGGCGGGGCTGAATCCGCCCAGGTGGCCCAGAGCCCGTTCGAACAAGCCGTATCGCTGCTCGCGCAGGGCGCGGATGAGGATGCCGGGACGCAGTTGGCCGGCCGCCTGCAGCTTGTCGACCAGGCGACGTTCCATTTCCTGGCGTTCGCGATCCTCGGCGTTGCGGCCGTTCGGCAGGGGGCGCCAGACCGGGATGCGTGACGCCTTTGCGGACGCTTCCCGCACGGCGGCGTTCAACAGCCGGTCGTCGATCTGGAAACGTTCGCCGATCGACTGGCGCAGGGCCTGGCCGACCCATTGGTACAGTTCCTGCGCCAAGGACTCGCTGAGCCTGGGATGGCGCGCCAGGGGCGCGCGCAGTCCGGCGATACGGCGGGAATGTTCGACCAGGCGGTGCATGGCGGCCTCGCCGATCTCGGCGCTGCGGTTGGAGGCCAGGGCGGTCATGGTGACGGGATCCGCGCGGTCCAGAATGGCGTCCACGACGCCGCCCGACAGATTGGGGCGGCGGGCCACGGCGATCTGGTGCTCCAGCGTGGTCTCGACCAGGACGCGGATCAGGGCGGCGTCCTTCAGCAGGGGGCTGGCGGCGATGACCGGGGCGGCGATGTCGATTTCGTCCAGCGCCAGCATGTCGATCAGCGCCGGCGGGGCCCAGTCGGCGTGAGCCAGGCGTTCGGACAACTGCCTGCGGATCTCGTGCTCGGCCTGGGCGGCCAGGGTCAGGAAGATCTCGCCGAGCGCGGTCGGCAGGGGCGTGGCCGGCGCGGCGCTTTCACACAGGGCGATGACGCCCATCAACAGGCGGTGACGATCGTCTGGAGCCTTGCTGCGGGCTAGATCGACAAGGTCCTGCGGCGACAGATCTCTGTCCGTTCTGGACGAGGTCCTCAGTTGGACGACAGCGGACACGGCGACTCCCGGACGCAGCAAACTCTCGCGATCATCATGGGGCTGCGGCGTGAAGACGCGGTTAACGGAATCTGAAACGTGACGGTTAACCCCCTGCGGACTGGGCCTGCAGCCGCTTGACGGATCGACGACGGAGGGAGACGCTGAAGCAAAGCCCAGCAGAGGCCCTGCCATACAGGAGGAAACCATGGCCGACGGCGCCCATCCCGCATTGAAATCCCGCGTGTCCGAGGCCGAATGGCAGGTGCGTGTGAATCTGGCCGCCCTTTATCGCCTCGTGGCGCTGAACGGGTGGGACGACATGATCTTCACCCACATCTCGGCCCGCGTGCCCGGCCCCGAGCATCATTTCCTGATCAATCCCTACGGCTATTATTTCGACGAGATCACCGCCTCCTCGCTGGTGAAGGTCGATCTGGAAGGGAACGTCGTTCAGGAGACGACCGACTTCATCAATCCGGCCGGCTTCACCATCCATTCGGCGGTCCATGCGGCGCGCGAGGATGCGAAATTCGTCATCCACCTGCATACGGTCAACGGGGTTGGAGTGGCCGCCCAGCAGCATGGATTGCTGCCCATCAGTCAGAACGCGTGTTTACTGCAGCATCAGGTTGCGTATCATGGGTATGAGGGACTGGCCCTGAATCTTGACGAACGCGAACGTCTGGTGGCCGACCTGGGGGACAAGTCACTGATGCTGCTGAGAAATCACGGCACTTTGGCGGTCGGGGAAACGGCGGCGCAGGCATGGATCGGGATATTCTTCCTCGAGAGGGCCTGCGCACAGCAGGTGGCCGCCCTGTCGGGCGGGCGCGAACACGTGCTGATCGCGCCGGACCAAGCCCAGTCGGAAACCAGGGAACAGGGGCGGGGCATCAGCTTCGTTTCGTCCCTGGCCTGGCCGGGCGCCCTGCGTCAGCTGGATCGGAAGTCGCCCGGCTACGACGCCTGAAGTCCGGCGGGGCGTTCGGCGCCCTGGCGGCCGTCGTCGGCCTGTGCGGAGGTCTTCTGGCCGAGGAGGCCTTCGCCGGGGCCTGGACCCAGCCCAGGGGCCGGGGACAGGCGATCGTCAAATACGAGGACATGCACGCCGAAACGGGCTTCGATCCCTCAGGCGAAGAGCAGCCGCTGGGGGCCGACCGCACCGACACGACGCTGGGTCTGTTCGCCGAATACGGGCTGACAGATCGTCTGACCCTTCAACTGAAGGCCGATTGGCAGCAGGGGGAAGACGCCTTCGTCGACTATGAAGGGCGCGGGCCGGTCGAGATCGGGGCGACCTGGCAGGTCTGGCGCGACGATCACAATGCCGTCAGTCTCTATGGCGGATACGCTCAAGCCGGCGAGGGGCGCAACGCAGGCTACGCCTCGCCGGGCGTCGGCGAATACGACTGGGAGGCGCGGGCTTCAGCGGGTCGATCGTTCGGCGGGGCCGGGGCCCGGTGGGGCATGGATCAGTCCTTCGTCGAACTGCAGGTCGCCCGCCGGCTGCGCGACGGTCTGCCTGATGAAACCCGTGTGGACGCTACGCTGGGCGGGCGTATCGGGGGCCAGTGGCTGGTGATGGGCCAGGCTTTCGGCGGCGCGGCGGACGGCGGCGCACGTTGGTTGTCGCTCGAGGCGTCCGTGGTGCGCGACATGGGGGGCTGGAGCATCCAGGCCGGTTGGCGCCAGACGGTCGCGGGTCGGGAGACGGCCATCGCCCATGGACCGGTTGTGGCGATCTGGCGCAGGTTTTGAACGTAATCCCGGCGACGGAATTCAGCGTAGGCGACGTTACCAATAGGTAATGTTGCGCATGGCGGAGAGAAGCCGCTAAGCGTGCGCGTCCTCTGAATTGAAAGACCGTTGCGTGATAAAACGCCACTTCTTCCTGATCGCCGCAGCGGTTCTGCTGGGGCTGATGGTGCTTGCCGCTGTGCTGAAAGTCGCTTTCGCAGACGATGATGCGGGCGGCCCGCCAGGCGGGGGACGGCGCGGAGGCCAGCAGGTGTCCGAAGCCACGGTGTCCCAGCGGTCGTTCTCGGACCAGATCCGCGTCCTGGGCGTGGCGCGGGGACAGAGATCGGTCAACATCACCTCGTCCACCACGGAGCTGATCACCCGCGTCCTGTTCACCGACGGTCAGACGGTGTCGGCGGGCGCGCCCCTGGTCGAACTGCAGGCCCGTGAAGAGGATGCGGACATCATTGAGGCCCGCGCCAACGTCGCCCAGGCCCAACGCGAGTATGACCGCTACAAGGCCCTGGCGGATCGGGGGGTCGCCCCTCAGGTGCTGCTTGAACAGGCTGAGACGGCGCTGGAGACGGCGCGCGCCTCGTTGCAGGCGGCGCAGGCGCGTCGCGGCGACCGGGTCATTCGTGCGCCCTTCGCCGGGACCCTGGGCCTGACCACGGTGACGCCGGGCACGCTGATCAATCCGGGCGCCGTCATCGCGACCCTGGACGACACATCGACCATCCGCGTCGATTTCCCTCTGCCTGAGCGGTATCTGGATGTGCTGAAAGCCGGAGCGCCGATCACGGCGACGGCCGACGCCTATGGCGAAACGCCGTTCCAGGGGCGGATCGCCCTGATCGACACGCGCGTGAACGAGACCACCCGCGCCGCCACGGCCCGCGCCGAGTTTCCCAATCCCGGCGGTCGTATCCGCCCCGGCATGCTGCTGCCCGTCGTGGTCCAGCAGGGCCAGCGCCAGGCGCCGGCCGCGCCCGAATCCGCCGTCCAGTACGAAGGGGCGGGCGCCTTCGTCTATCGCATCGCCGCCGGGGCCGAGGGCTCGACCGCTCAGCGGGTCGAGATCGTGGCCGGCGCCGTCGAGAACGGCTTCGTCGAGATCCTTTCGGGCGTGGACGTCGGGGACCGGATCGTCGGTTCGGGCCTGAACCGGATCCAGCCGGGGGCGCCCGTCAGCGTTCCCCGCGCCCAAGGCCAGCGGGCCGCCGCCCGATGATGCTTTCCGATGTCTCGGTCCGGCGTCCGGTCTTCGCGGCGGTCGCCGCCATCGTCCTGTGCGTGATCGGGGCCGCCGCCTTCTTCTTCCTGCCCGTGCGCGAACTGCCGGACGTCGATCCGCCCATCGTCTCGGTCAACACCAGCTACGCCGGCGCCTCGGCCGAGGTGATCGAAAGCCGGATCACCGAGCCGATCGAGCAGCAGATCGCCGGCATCCAGGGCGTCGAACGCATCAACTCGACCAGCCGAGACGGCCGGTCGAACGTGAACATCGAGTTCTCGCTGGACCGCAATATCGACGACGCCGCCAATGACGTGCGCGACCGGGTCAGCCGCGTCGTGGGCCGCCTGCCGGATCAGGCCGACCCGCCGGAAGTGGCCAAGGCGGATTCCGACAGTCAGCCCATCATCATCGTCTTCCTGCGCTCGACGACGATGAACCGGCTGCAGCTGACCGACTACGCCGACCGCTATCTGGTGGATCGGATGGCGACGGTGCCGGGCGTGGCCCAGGTCAACATCTATGGCGAGCAACGCTATTCGATGCGCATCTGGCTGGATTCCGCCGCCATGGCCGCGCGCGGTCTGACGGTCAACGACGTCGAGACGGCCCTGACCAGCCAGAACGTCGAACTGCCCGCCGGCTCGCTGGAATCGACCGACAAGGACTACACCGTCCGGGTGGCCCGCACCTACGCCCGGCCTGACGATTTCCGCCAACTGCCCATCGGCACGCGGGGGTCCGCCTCCGCCTCGGCCGCCGTGGCGACCGGCGCGGGCAGCGGCTCTTCCGCCATCATCCAGGGTCAGCCGACCTATGTGACCCGCCTGGGCGACATCGCCCGGGTCGAGGAGGCGCCCGAGGAGCCGCGTCGTCTGTTCCGCGGCAACAGCATGGACCAGATCGGTCTGGCGGTGACCCGCCAGGCCCAGTCGAACGACCTGGCCATCTCGGACGGCGTCCACAAGATGATCGACGAGATCCGGCCCAGCCTGCCGCCGGGCGTGACGCTGGAGATCGGGTCGGACAACTCCGTCTTCACCTCACACGCCATCGACGAGGTCTGGATCACCATCGGCATCTCCATGGCCCTGGTGGCCCTGGTCAACTTCATCTTCCTGGGCAGTCTGCGCGCCGCCCTGATCCCGTCCATCGTGGCGCCCATCTGTCTGCTGGCGACCTTCATCGTCCTGGCGCCCCTGGGCTTCTCGTTGAACCTGCTGACCCTGCTGGCCCTGGTTCTGGCCATCGGCCTGGTCGTCGATGACGCCATCGTGGTGGTCGAGAACATCCAGCGTCGTCTGGACCATGGCGAGCCGCCGCTGGTCGCGGCCGAGCGGGGCGCGCGCCAGGTCTTCTTCGCCGTCGTGGCCACGACCATCGTCCTGTTGTCGGTGTTCGCGCCCCTGCTGTTCCTGCCGGGCTATGTCGGACGGCTGTTCGTCGAGCTTGCAGCCGCCATCGCGGCGGCGGTGGCCTTCTCGGCCTTCTTGGCGCTGAGCCTGTCGCCGATGCTGGCGTCCAAGATCCTGAAGCCGGCGCATGGCGGCGGCTGGGTCGCGCGCCGGGTCGATTGGGGCATGGACCGACTGAAGACCTCCTATGGCCGGTCGCTGGACATGCTGCTGGGCAAGCGGATCGCCGTCATCGGCGTCGGCGCCCTGATCGTCCTGGTGGCGGCCGGAGCCGGGGGCATCTTCCTGGTCCTGCCCAACGAGTTGGTGCCGGATGAAGATCGAGGCCGGGTCTCGGTGCGTGTCGCCGGACCGGAGGGGGCAGGCTTCGACTATACCCGCAAGATCATGATGGGGCTGGAACCCCTGCTGGCCGAATACAAGAACAGTGGCGAGGCGGATTCCTATCTGGTGTCGGCGCCCGGCTTCGGCGGCGGCAGTTTCAACACGGGCAATGGCGTCCTGGTCCTGTCCGACTGGTCCAAGCGCGACCGCACCGCCGCCGAGATCGCCCAGGAGCTGAACGGCAAGCTGCGCGGCCAGACAGACGCCCAGGTCAACGCCTCGACCCCCGGCGCCTTCCAGCGGGGGGGCGGCAACTCCAATTCGGTCGAGCTGATCGCAACGGGGACCGACTACCAGCAGATCTACAACTGGCTTCAGCCCCTGCTGGCGGCGGCCCAGGCCAACCCCGGTTTCTCGCGTCCGCGCCTGAATTACGAACCCAATTCGCCGCGCCTGTTGGTCGATGTCGATCCGCAGAAGGCGGCGGCGCTGGGCGTCTCGTCCCAGTCCATCGGGCGGACGCTGGAGACCATGTTCGGGTCGCGCACCGCCACCACCTATATCAAGGGCGGCCAGGAGTATGACGTCATCCTGCAGACCGACCGGGACAACCGCCGCGAAGTGGCGGATCTGGAAGCGCTCTATGTCGCGACCGGCGCGGGCCAGCTGGTGCCTCTGTCGGCGGTGGTGACGACCAAGACCTCGGGCGACACGCCGGATCGCCGGCGTCTGGATCGCCAGCGGGCCATCTCGCTTCAGGCCGATCTGAACCCCGGCATGACCATCGACGATGCGATCCAGTTACTCCGCGCCGAGGCGGCCCAACAGCCCGTCC